>DNLZ01000010.1 GCA_003488325.1 Planctomycetaceae bacterium | reverse complement strand
GCTCTCGAGGTGCTTGCCTCGTCGCTCCGGATCGTGCCGTCGGCGTCCTTGGGGCGCGCGGCTGCCGCCGAGCGTGCGCGCACCCGCGAGGTGGCGACGGCGGCCGCAGACCTGCGTCGCAAGGTGCTGGCCCGCGAGCCGTGGCACTGGCCGGCAGGTGCCACGCCTCGTGCCCTCATCGGCGACGCCGCACAGGCCGCCGGCATCGAGATCGCCGACATCGACCGCGTCCCACACGACCATGTGCGGGCGGCATCCCTGACGGCCCTGACGCTCGGCGAGCGACTCGATCTCGTCCTTGCCCACTACGACCTGCGTGTCGCGTGGGGAACACGACCGCGGATCGTCGCGGTCGAGGCCGCGGACGCGATCGCGGTCGCGACGGATTCGCGTCCCCGTGGCTCCACCTCCCCCCGGCAGCCGCGCGGCCCGGGCGTCGACGTGTTCACGCTGAGGCTCGAGGCGCCCCTCGACGAGGCCCTCGCGGCCATCGCCACGCGGCTCGGACTCGTCCTCGATCTCGATCGCGACTCGCTCGCGGCCCGCGGCATGCAGCCCGGCGAGATCGTGCGGGCGCGGGTGACCGATGCGTCACGCGAGGAACTGCTCGACGCCGTCGTCGGCCCACTGGGGCTGCGTTGGACGATCGCGGACAAGCGGCTGCGGGTCTTCGCGCCGTGACGGCACGACGAAGGCGGCAGTCGATGGGTGGCAGCGTCACGCCGTCAGCAGGCCGCCGAGGCGTTCCTCGATGCCCGCGCGGATGCGACCGGCGAAGAGTGCGGCCATGCCCGGCACGCCGACCCGCACGACCACCTCGGCCGGGAGAACCTGCATCTCCCCGTCGATCCGCATGCCCATGACGGTGAGGCCGATCATGAGGCGATCGTCCCCCTCCCACGTCGCGTCGATCGGCCCCACCTGCTCGCCGTACTCGGCGCGGGCCCTCTCCAACGCGCGATCGAGCCGCCGATGCACCTCCTCGACGGAAAGCCCGTGAGGAATCCGCACTTCCAACTGCTTCACGATGCCGGCTCCGAGGGAACGATCACGGGGTTGGGAGACGATGCAAAACCACCCGCCGACGTACCGTAACACAAACGGGCCGCCGCGACCCTCGCCCGGCTCACGCTCCCCATGCGACCGTCGTCGCAGACCGCCCCGCGCACCGCGATCACGTCCGCACCGAGGGCGGCGGCACGCGGCAGCGTGTCGAGGGAAAGTCGTCCGGCGACCGCCGTCGTCCATCCGCGCGCACGGGCCTGCGCGAGCCACTCCCGGATCGTGGCCGGCGGGACGAGTTCGAGCAGCGAGGGTCCCCGTTTGTCGAACGTGTCGATGAGGAGGGCCGCACACGCGGCCACATCGGCCGCGCCGGCGATGATCGCCTCGGGGCACGGTGAACCGGCGGCCGACCAGTCGGCGTAGGCCACGGCGATGGGCGGCGTCGCCGGGGGCAGAGCCGCCGCGAAGAGGGCGAAGTGCCTCCGCCACGCGGCTGCCGTGAGGCCTGCCGGGCCCGCCTTCGCGCCGGTCGGCGGCCGCATGGCGAGCGACGAATCGGTGGCACAGCGAACGGCGAGCGCCGCAACGCGTGTCGGTCCCTCGACCAGTTCCCCGCAGGCGACGGTCCACGGCACGCGGTCCGCGGCGACGCCGCCGATCGCCGCGGCGACGCCGGCATCGGCTCGGCCGAGCGGACCGTTCGCGGGTTCCTTGACGTCGATGATCGCGGCGCCGCCCGCGAGCGCCTGCTCCGCCTCCGCGACACTCCGCACGCTCACGAGCAGGCCGCGCCAGGATGCCGCGCTCCGCCGCGCCGCGCGTGGCGTCATGCGTCGGGGCCTCCACCGCAGTCACCCGCGCGGCCGTTGCGGGCCTCGATGAGACGCGTCGCAAGCAATCGCGTGCGCTCCGGTGAGAGCGGCTCGCTCCAGCGGCCGTCGATGACGATGTGGCCGTCTTCCCACGAGCCCCATGGGGCATAGGTGGGGCGATCCCGCCACTCTTTCGCCCTCTCGGCCAGGCGGATGATCACCGTTGTGACGCGGCGATCGGGGGGCTGGCCCGCGGCCGCGCCGAGCCGCGGTGGCAGGGACCGTGAGCCCGGAAAGACGCACTCCACCACCTCCAGCGGGACGCGCTGCACGCCGACGGGCGACAGACGGACCTCGAGCACGTCACGGAGCCTCCGCAGCCGGGGCCGCGACGCCACGACCGCGAGCACGACGACGGAGGGCGCGATCAGGATCGCCGCGACCGCCCCCACGGCACGGGCCCACCCGATCCCTGCGCCCCACCACGCCAGACCGACGGCCAGCAGGCTGAGAATCAGGCCCCCCGCGGCGACCAGGGCGACCGGCCGGGTGTTACCCCGCAGCCACACCTCGTCGTTCCGGCCCGTCGTGGAGGTCGCGCTTTCGTCAGCCATGCCAGTCCCATACGATTCGTCGCGGCGGAATCACCCCGTCCCCCGCATCATGCACGAACCGACGTCTCCCGCCCCCGCCGTTCCCTTCCGCTCCGCCCGGGTGGTCGGCGGGATCCTCTGCCTGCTCGCCCTCTACGCCCTGGCAGCGGTGCTCGGCTGGCCCCAGTATGGCCGCGATCTGCTCGAGCGGGAACTCGACCATGGCGGGGCAGCGCACGCGTCGGCCTCCGACGAGGAGCATGCCGACAGGGCCCCCTCGGGCCACGACGCCGAGCACGGTCAGGCAGCGAACGACCATCACGGGGCAGCCGGTTTGGCGCCCCCCGCCTGGTCCGTCCTGCCGTTCGTCGTGCTTCTCGCGGCGATCGCCGTGCTGCCGCTCACGCCTCCGGTGGCGCACTGGTGGGAGCACAACTCGAGCAAACTGCTCGTCGCCGCGACGCTCGCCGCGGTCACGCTCGGCATCTATCTCTTCGTCCATCGCGAGCCGGTCGACCTGCACTTCCCCTCCCATGCGGTCGCGTCGCCAGCCGCCTCGGGGCCGTCCTGGGCGGTCGCCGGCACCGTGCTCGTCAATGCGATCCTCGCGGAATACGTGCCCTTCATCGTCCTCTTGTTCGCGCTCTACTGCATCGCCGGAGGCGTGCGGATCGAGGGGGACCTGCAGGCCACGCCCACGGTCAACGCGGCCTTCATCGCGACCGGCGCGGTGGCGGCGAGCCTCGTGGGCACGACCGGCGCCGCGATGCTCCTCATCCGGCCCCTTCTCGAGACGAATTCGGAGCGTCGGAACGTCGCCCACACGGTGGTCTTCTTCATCTTCACCGTCTGCAACTGCGGCGGCTGCCTGCTGCCGATCGGTGACCCGCCGCTGTTCCTCGGCTACCTGAAGGGCGTCGATTTTCTCTGGACCCTGTCGCTCTGGAAGCCGTGGCTCGTCACCAACGGGCTGCTCCTCGTCATCTACTGGCTGTGGGACACGCTGCTCGCCTACCCGCAGGAGCGTGCGAGCGACCGCTCGCGCGA
>DNLZ01000473.1:2339-2572 GCA_003488325.1 Planctomycetaceae bacterium | reverse complement strand
GGCTCAGGGGGCGGCAAAAGTCTCCTGGCTCCGACCGCGGCGGCCGCCCGCCCGGGAAGCGTTCGCCGACCCCCTTCGCCTCGTCCTTCGTGCTCGCGTGGTCGACGTGCCGTC
This sequence comes from Planctomycetaceae bacterium, assembly GCA_003488325.1. GTDB lineage: Bacteria > Planctomycetota > Planctomycetia > Pirellulales > UBA1268 > QWPN01. The sequence continues at coordinate 2,458 of DNLZ01000473.1, read as the reverse complement.
AAGGCGCGTTAACTGCCTTCGCGCATCCGACTTGGGTGCAGCACCGGCTCAGGGGGCGGCAAAAGTTTCCTCGGTCCGACCGCGGCGGCCGCCCGCTCCGGAAGCGTTCGCCGACCCCC
>DNLZ01000473.1:0-2042 GCA_003488325.1 Planctomycetaceae bacterium | reverse complement strand
CCCCTTCGCCTCGTCCTTCGTAGTCCCCTCGTCGGCCCGCCACGTGACGTGAGGCCGTCCGACGCGGCTCACGAGGCCCGTCCCGCGCCTGCCTGCCGCGGAGGCTGGTCGTCGTCCATCGTGCTGATGTAGCTCCGCAGCCGCTCGAGTTCGTCGCTCACGTGACGGAGCTTCAGCATGTTCTCGACGCGCTTGAGCAGCTCCGTCTTGTGAACCGGTTTCGACAGGAAGTCGTCCGTGCCGGCCTCCACGGCCCGCTCGATGTCGCCGAGCTCGCCGAGGGCCGTCACCATGAGAATCATGATCGGGCTGGTGGCGGGGTCGTCCTTGAGTTGCTGGCACACCTCGAAGCCCGACAGCCGGGGCATCATCACGTCGAGCAGGATGACGTCGGGACGGAACGAGGCGACCTTCTCGAGCGTGTCTCGACCGTCGACCGCGGTGGCGATCTCGCAGTCGATCTCGGCGAGATAGGCCTCGAGAAGCTCCCGATTCGGCTCGTTGTCGTCGGCGATGAGCACCCGACTGCGGCGGGCTGCGTCCCCCGTCGATCGCGAACGCGGAGCCGACGCGGGCTGGGATGAGGCGGGCATGGCTGGCACCGTCCGGGGAGGGTCGAGCCGGCGAGACGACGGGTGCGGCATGAGGCGCCGCACGAAGGAACTCGGGGGCTCGGGGTCAGGAAATCTCGAAGAGCGACTGGGTCTTCACGATCGCGCTGTCATCGGGGAACGTGTGGAAGGTCTGCACGAGCAGGCTGCGCGGTCGCGTTTCGACGTCGATCCAGCTGAAGGCTCCCACGTCGAGGCGGCCGGGCGCTTCGAATCGGTGGGCCACGCCGCGTCGAGCCGCCTGCGCCACGAGTTCCTGCTGAAACCCCCAGAAGAGATCGTGGTCGAGCGTCTCGAGCTGGAAGCACGTCTGGTACCGCAGTCCTCCGCGACACTCGACCCGGTCGCTGCGCTCACCGCCGAGACGGTGGGACAGGAGGCGTCGTCGCTGGGGCAGCGGCTGTGACGTGCCGGCGGCCACCTCGGTGAGGGTCAGACCGTCACGACGCCAGCTGATCAGGTGGCCCGCCGTCGTGATGGCCAGCGACGCCGAATAACTGCCGCGTTCGATCGTACGTCGCGCACGGATCTCGAACAGCTCGGGGTGCAGCGTGCGCCCGTAGAGCTGGAAGACGAGTTCAGCGGCCCGCGGGCGAACCGACAGCACGAGCGGACTCCTCCGTCATGGCCACCGTGAGGCACGCGCCTCGCGATCGAATCGGGATCCATCGTCCGCCGCCCCGCACTGTCGTGCGCGAGACGTCGACGCTCGCCGAGTATAGGGCGATCCGACGCGGGGAGCCATGATCGGTTCCGGCGGCGGTCATGACAAGCCGACGAGCATGTCGTAGATCGCGTGCGTGCCCGCGGCGATGCCGAAGCCGCGGCCGAGGAAGATGAGCGCGAAGAACACGCCGGCAATCACGCGAAACGTGAAGCTGTACGGGTCGAAGGCGTCTCCGAGCGGGCCGACGTAGTGCGCGAGGCTGAAGATCCCGCTCGTGACCGCGATCGCACCGGCGACGGCGGCCGACGCCGAAAAACCGAGCCGCCGCAGCATCCACGCCACGGCCGGCAGCATGAGCAGGCGGAACAGCACCTCCTCGTAGAGCCCTGCGCCGCAGTAGCCCACGAGACGGGCGGCGAAGGAGTCCCACGCTCCCAGTGCCGCATCCCGTCCCACGTCGAGCGGCCAGAGCCGCTCCTGCAGCCGTGCGAGGGCCACGAGCAGCAGCGCCCAGAGTGTCGACTCGCCCGCCATGCCCATGAGCACCCCGGGGCTGAAGTGCCACCGATCGTGCTCGACATGGTGCCAGGCGAGGAGGCCGACGACCGTCAGTGCCGGAAGCAGGAAATACGCCCCGAAACCGAGCGCGTCGAGCGCCTGCCGCAGCCAGACATCGGCCCCGTTTCGCGGTGTTCCACGGCCCAGCATGAGCACGCCGCCCTCGTACGCCAGCACGAGCGGGAGGGTGAAGACCAGGCTCGTCA
>DNLZ01000497.1:6423-6624 GCA_003488325.1 Planctomycetaceae bacterium | reverse complement strand
ACGTGGCGATGCCGAAGTTCGCCCCGGCGCCGCGCAGCGCCCACGCAAGATCCGGATCGTGCTCGTCGTCCGCCTCGCGGAGCGTGCCATCCGCCGACACCACGCGGGCCGACACGAGGCTGTCACAACACGCGCCGAACAGCCCCGACAGCCAGCCAAGACCGCCGCCGAGCGTCACTCCCGTGGCGCCGACTCCCGGAC
>DNLZ01000497.1:4086-6358 GCA_003488325.1 Planctomycetaceae bacterium | reverse complement strand
CTCGCGAAGGGACCGCAGCGCCGTCGCGTCGCATGCCGCCGGGTCCACCGCAGGCGACGGCCGCGCGGCGGCGACGGAGAATCCAGCCGTGAGGGCGGCCCCCTCGCGGATGAACCGTCTCCGGGGCACAGCGGGCATCGCTCGGTCCTCGTCGAGGTGTGGCCGCGGGGGCGCCTCCCGGGGCCGAACGTGGGTGGCATCGAGGCTGCGGCCTGCACGCGTTCTACCGCATGACCGACCGCCGATGCTTCACGAACCACGCCGACGATCCGAACACGGCGGACGATAACGCGTTCACCGTCGCACATCGCGACATCCTGCCGGGGGAGGAGCTGACCGCGGACTATCGTCCGTGGGAGCCGGCCGCCGCGGGCGGCGCTGTTCGGCCCGACGCCCGATCAGGCTGAGCCGGCAGGGTGCGCGGGAAGAAACTGTCCGGGCGGCGTCGGGCCGTGTGGGGCGCGGTGGCGAGCCGCGCATCGAGGCCCCGCCATATCGTTCGGTGGACACGCCCGCCGGCTCACGCACGGCGGCGGCTTCAGGGACGACGACCCGCGGAGGGTTGCGATTCCATGAAGACCACGAGACGATCGGGCGGAAGGCCGCGTCCGCCGGCACGCGGGCTCGGCGTCGAGTGGCTCGAGCCGCGGATGCTGCTCGCCACCGACGTGCTCGCGGCCACGCCCGCCGGCGCCGAGCGGTTCGTCTGGCAGGGCCGCGAGGTGGACGTGCGGCCCGGCTTCTGGAACGGCCGCTTCGCGTCGGCCACACCGTACGGATCACCCGCCCTGCCTGCGTCGCTCCTGCCCGTCGTGACGTGGACCACGACGTCGCTCGGCGAAGGGTTTTTCTCCCTGTCGGCGCCCGATGCCGACCCCCAGTTCGTCGTCGACTGGGCGAGCCAGACGGCGGGCGTGCTCTCGATCGAGCCCGACTTCATCGTGGATGCGCCGCAGGGCACGAGGGTGCTCACGTCTGCCGCCGGAACGGAACCTGAGACGATCCCGAACGATCCCGACTTTCCGGATCAGTGGGCTCCACCGGTCGTCCAGGCCACGTCGGCCTGGAGCGTGAGCGTGGGTTCGCCGATCGTCGTGGTCGCGGTGCTCGACTCCGGCGTGGATCTCTCGCACCCCGACCTCGTGGACAACCTGTGGCTCAATCCGCGCGACATTCCCGACAACGGCATCGACGACGAATTCAACGGCTTCGTCGACGACTATCGCGGGTGGAACTTCGTGGACCGCAACAACGACGTGCAGGACCGCTACGGCCACGGCACGCACGTGACCGGAATCATCGGGGCGACCGGAAACAACGGCATCGGCATCGCGGGCATCAACTGGCGGGTGCTGGTGATGCCACTGAAGATCCTCGGTGACGACGGCCTGGGCACTGCGTCCATGGCGATCGCGGCGATGACCTACGTGACGACGATGCGCCGCGACCTCGAGACCAACATCGTCGTCACGAACAACTCCTGGGGCGCCTCCTCGGGCTATTCAGTCGTCATGCGGGATGCGATCGCGGCGATGGCGGACGTGGGCGTCGGGTTCGTGGCCGCCGCGGGCAACAGGGGCACGGACAACGACCTGCTGCCGCGCTATCCCAGCAGCTACGACGTGCCCAACGTGATCGCCGTCACCGCCAGCACCGCGACGGACGGCCTCGCCTCGTTCGCGAACTACGGCGCGACGTCCGTCGACCTCGCCGCTCCGGGGGCCGGAATTCTGTCGACGCTGCCGGGGGGCGTGTACGGCCAGCTCTCCGGCACGTCGATGGCCGCGCCGCAGGTGGCCGGTGCCATCGCGCTATTGTCCGCGGCGAAGCCGGGACTGACGGTCGCCGAGGCCCGGGCGGCGATTCTCGGTTCCACGGACACGGTCGCGTCCCTCGTCGGCAAGACCGTCACCGGCGGACGGCTCAACGTCCGCGGGGCGATGGTGTCGCTGGGGCTGAACCCGGAGCCGCCTCCAGAGCCGCCGCCACCGCCGCCGCCTCCCGTGCCCGCCACGCAGCCGTTCGCGGACGACTTCAACCAGGACGATGCCTCGACGCTTTCGGGCTACTGGGCCACCCGCACCGGCGCCGTGGGCATCGCCAACGGCGAGGCCGTCGCCCGCACGAGCCGCGCATCGATCGCCACGCTCAACGATGTCCGGGTCACCGACTCCGCCAGCCAGGCGTTCGTCAACCTGCGGACGGGCACGACCGTCGGGCTCGTCGCCCGCTATGCCGGTGCCGGGGACCGAAACATGTACCTCGCCTGCCT
>DNLZ01000497.1:0-3678 GCA_003488325.1 Planctomycetaceae bacterium | reverse complement strand
GTGCTGCGTTTCGAGGTCGCCGGTTCGTCACTCACGCTGCTCTTCAACGGCATGCGCGTCGCCGGGGCCTTCGACCGGGTGATCGGCGGTCCCGGTGCGGTGGGGATCCGCTTCACGGGCTCCGGTGGCTCGATCGACAACTACGCCGAGACGTCGCTCACCGCGCCGACGCCGATTCCCGTCACGCTCCCGTACCGCGACACCTTCAGCGGCGGCGACAGTCCGTTCGTTCCCGCCACGTGGAGCAAGCGCGTCGGCAATGTGGCGATCACGACCGGCGTGGTGGTCTCACGTTTCAGCGGCGTGTCGATCATGGCGCTCAACGGCGTGACGACACGCGACTCGAGCGCGCAGGCCTTCGTGAACGTCGTGAGCGGCAAGCTTGTCACGCTCGTCGCGCGGTACACGGGCGGCGGTGACAACCGGATGTACTGTGCGGGGCTGGTCCGATCGGGCACGTCCTTTCTCGGCCGCATCTGGGTCCATGCGGGTGGCCGGTGGACGCTGCTGGCGAGCGGCTCGGCTCCCGGCGGCTCCGGCACCCTGCGGTTCGACGTGGTGGGAACGGCGCTGACGCTCTTGCTCAACGACGTGCGGATCGCGGCGACGTCGAACGGGGCGATCACGGGGCCGGGCGCCGTCGGCATCCGCTTCTCGGGCTCGAGCGGCGTGGCCGACGACTACCAGGCCGTCGCGCTCGTGCCCCCGACGCCGACGGTCGTCACGTCTCCGTTCGGCGACGACTTCATCCGCCCGGACAGCCCGTACATCTCCGGCTTCTGGCGACAGCCATTCGGCAACCTCGTGCTCCAGGACGATTCGGTGGTCTCGCAGTTCGACGGAGTCTCGATCGCCACGCTGACGGGCGTCTCCACGAGAAACTCGACCGCCGAAGCGGTGATCAACGTCAACTCCGGCAGCTTCGCGGGACTGGTCGCGCGCTATTCGGGCTGCGGTGATCGCCGGATGTACGTGGCCGGACTCCAGCGGGTCGGCGAGGCGTTCGTCGCCCGGATCTGGCTGAACGATGGATGCCGGTGGCGGGTGCTGGCCTCGGGGCCGGTCGCGGTCGGCTCGGGACGTGTCCGATTCGACTGCATCGGGTCCACGCTGACGCTGTGGCTCAACGGGAATCCCCTCGTCACCGCGCGCGACCGGACGCTGACGGGCGGCGCCGTGGGGCTCCGGCTCGTGGGCGAAAACACCCGCGCGGACGCCTACGCCTTCGAGCAGCGGTGACCCATCGCGCGGCGGAGCGTGATCCGACCGAGGCCGAGATGCCGCCACGCCTCGGGGCGCAGGCATGGTCGGGAGCGCGTCACCCGCCGGCCTCGCCCTTCCGGCCGAGTTCCTGGTCGATGAGGATCAGGCCGTGGCCGTCGCCGCCGACGAGCATGAGCCGGTCGTGGACATCGTCCGCCTCGGCCGTGTCGGCGATCTGCTGCGGCACGAACTGGGTCAGGAAACTGTGCGTCAGGTGGTCGTTGTGCTTGTCCGCCATGTCGATCAGATCGTTCATCCGCTGCAGCAGCACGTGCTCCTGCGTGCGGACCATGTCGAACGCCTCGATCGGGCTGGCCCAGGCGCTCGCCGGCGCCTCGATCGTGGCGAACGTCGCCTGCCAGTCACGGTCGTTGAGGTAGTCGACGAAGAGGTTCATGTGCGTGAGTTCGCCATGGGCCTCGCCGCGGAACCAGGACGCCATGCCGGTGAGACCGCGCACGTTCGCCCAGGATGCCAGCGAGAAGTAGAGGAAGGCGGCGGAGGCCTCGATCCTGATCTGCTCGTTGAGCGACTCGGCGACGTCCTTGTGGAGGGATTTGCGAAAACTCACGGGGTGGAGGCTCCTGGAAGCGGTGGTGGGGATGCCGGCGGACGCCATCCGCTGGGCGGACGCTCGACCGTGACACCTGCGTTATAGCCGCTGCCGGCCGAACCGGTGAGACACGGGGCGGGCCGACGACGGATTCCGGCGACGCCGGCCGATCCGCCAGGCACCCACGCCATCAGGCGATGCCCTCGGCCCGCATGGCCTGCCAATCGGCCTCCGTCGGGCGGGCCACCGTGCCGAAGAGGTAGTCGCCGACGGGAAGCGCGACGTTGAAGTTCTTGTCGGGGTAGCGGTGGTGCAGGTAGTGATGCCGGGCCACGTACTTGAACGCGGCCCACCGCGCGAACGGCCGATTCGCGGGCTGGTGCATCTCGAGGTGGATCTGATTCCAGAGCAGGTGGTGCATGCAGACGATCATCGGAAACATGACCGCGCCGATGATCGAAAAACACCCGAGGACCAGGCTCGCCGGAAGCGCCTCGAGCAGCCCCTCCCACACGTTGAGCCGGATGCCGCGGTCCTCGCCGTGGGGCAGGGGATCGTCGCGGAAGGTCGCGCGGTACTGGCGATGGTGCTCGACGGCGTGGCTCGTGAAAATGCGTTGCCGTGCCCGCAAGCCGCGCAGGAAGACGTTTCGCGGCTTCTTGTGCATCAGGCGGCTGTGCACCTGATGTTCGACGATGGACATGAAGACGACGAGCACGGCGAACCAGCAGACCACCTGGATGGCGAGCGACATGCGGGGCCCTGCGTGGTGTCGAGTGGCCCACATGTCGGCAGATGGTGCCAACCGGCTGCGGCCGTCGTGGAAGGGAGGTGTACCAGAACACCTCGCACGACGGCAGAGCGGTTTCGCAGCCTGAAACAGGGATTCCGCGCTCGCAGGCACGGCTCCGGGCGGGGGCGGCCGTCGGATTGCAGGCACACAGGTGCAGGCGCGATGATCTTGGCGGCGTGACGCGAGGGATCGGCACGTGCGCCTGCCGCAAGGTGATGTCATGAAGCACCCACATGCCGCGTCGCGACTCCTCCTCGGCTGGATGGTCGCGCGGCCGATGCACGTGTCCGCGATCCTCTGTGCGTTCGCGATCGTGCCCGTGCGTGCCGCGGACAACGGTCGCGCCCGGCGCGCGGACGAGCGGCGTGAAGACGCGGCGGTGAAGGAGGCACGTGAGGCGGTGAACGATGCCGAGCAGCAGGTCCGGCAGGCGCAGCAGTCGCTGCAGCGATCGCAGTCACGCTACCGCGAGGCTGAAGCGGAGCGAAAGCGAGCCGGCGTCGCACTCGAGAAAACGGTGGATCGACTCGAGAAAGAACACGCGGACTCGGGCACGATCGCCGCCGCCCGCGAGCGACTGAGCGAGGCCCGGGCACGATTCAAGGAAGCGGCGCAGCCAATCCTCGCGACCGTGCGCTCGCAGCCGGCCTATGTGGCGGCAGAGAGCGAGCGGGCCGAGGCGGTCGCCCTGCTGGCTCCGGAGGCCGAAGGCGACCGGGAGGATGCCGCACGCCGAGCCTCGGCGGCTGCCGCGACGATGCGTGAGATGGAGCGGTCTGCCACGTCCGCCGATCCGCGACTGACCGCCCTGGACGCCGAGGTGGCCGCGGCGGAAGCTCGGTTCAAGACCGCTCAGCGCCGATTCGAAAAGGCCGTCGAGAGCGACCCGGACCTCGAGTCCGCGCGCAGGGCGTTGAGCGCCGCAAGGGCCGCCGAGGACAAGGCTGAGGCGACGCTCGTTCGCGAGAACCGCGATCTGCTCGCCGCTCGCGCGAGGCTCGTGCGCGCCCAGCAGTCCCTGGCGGCGAAACGCGCGGCCGACCAGCGCGACACGAACAAGCCGCCGAAG
>DNLZ01000495.1 GCA_003488325.1 Planctomycetaceae bacterium | reverse complement strand
CGGGCGCACTCGCGAGCGCCGCCGCGCGGCCCAGCATGCGCGTGCGCCCCAGTCCCGCGCCCCCGGCGAGCAGGTCGTAGGCGGCCAGGCCGACGCCGAGGATCCAGGTGTCGACGAGCCGACCGCGCAGGCCATACGCAGGCACCATGAACGGCAGCGCGCCGGCGAGGTGCGGCGCGTTGTCGAGGAGCAGGGCCCGCTCGCGCAGCGCCTCGCGCACGAGCTTCACGTTCCCCTGCGCGAGGTAACGGACGCCGCCGTGGACCAGCTTCGTCGAACGGCTCGACGTGCCCTTCGCGAAATCCTCCGCCTCGACGACCGCGACGGCGAGGCCGCGGGCCGCCGCGTCGAGCGCGACGCCCAGCCCCGTCGCGCCGCCTCCCACGACGAGCAGGTCGAAGGGATCGACCCGGGAGCGCTCGAGTCGTTCGACCGCCGAGGAGCGATCTGCGGAGGGGGTGTCGGGCATGGCCATGGCGTGCGTGTGCTCGGGCGCGCAATCCACCCTCCGCGGGACGACCGTCACCGATCGCTCGGGATCCGTTGCAGCCCGACCGTGACGATACCGCACACCGCCCCCCCGCACGGCGTCCATCCGCCTCGCGACGCGGCCCGCATCACCGTTCCCCGTGGCATGACCGGGACAACCGGCCCCACGGCCACGAAGCCGGGGGGCGACCGCACGCGCCGATTCGCTCGCGGGGCTGCACTTTTCCCGGCGCACGCTACGCTCTGGGAGAGACGTGCGGAATCTTCGTCGCGGGCGCATTCCATGCAGGACGCAGTGCGGGTCGGTGTCGTCGGGCTGGGCACCGTCGGGTCCGGAGCGGTGCGCCTCCTCGTCGAGTCGTCGGAGCACATCGAGCGGCACGCCGGCCGGCCGATCGTCGTCGCGCGGGCGGTCTGCCGGGACGTGGCCCGCGATCGCGGCCTGCCTCTCTCCCGGGACTGCATCTCGAGCGACATCCGGGACATCGCGGGCGATCCGTCCATCTCCGTGGCGGCCCTCCTCGTCGGCGGGCTCGAACCCGCCCGATCGATGATGGTCGCGCTCCTCGAGTCGGGGAAGGACGTGGTCACGGCCAACAAGGCGTTGCTCGCCGAGCACGGGCCCGAGCTGTTCGACCTGGCCCGCAGGCGCGGGCGGTCCATCGCCTTCGAGGCGGCGGTCGCGGGGGGCATTCCGATCGTCGCGGCGATCAGCGAGTGCCTCGCGGCCAACCGCATCGAGAGCATCCGCGGCATCCTCAACGGCACGAGCAACTTCATCCTCTCGCGGATGGAGGAGGACTCGGCGGACTACGGCGAGGTGCTCGCGCTCGCCCAGGAGAAGGGCTTCGCCGAGGCCGACCCGGCGATGGACGTGGACGGCACCGACGCGACGCAAAAGCTCGCGATTCTCGCGCACCTCGCCTTCGGCGCGTGGGTGCCGTGGGGGGAAATCCCGCGCACCGGCATCGAGGGGATCGACCTCGGGCTCATCACGTGCGCCCGCGAGCTCGGCTATCGCATCCGGCTCGTCGCCGTCGCGGCCCGCACGGGCGATGACGCCGCCCCGGGCCCGCTCGCGCTGCGGGTCTCGCCGGCGCTCGTCCGGCTGGGGACCCCGCTGGCGGAGACGCGGGGCGCGTACAACGCCGTGAGCCTCGTGGGAGACGCGGTCGGTCGGATGTTCTTTCACGGCCTCGGGGCGGGTCAGATGCCGACCGCTTCGGCCGTCGTCGCCGACATCATCGACACGGTCGTGGGACGGGCCGCGATCACGTTCCGCACCACCGGCGTGCTCGACGTGGACAGCCCGGCGGCACGCATCGGCGGCGTCGAGACGCACGAGCGCCGGTTCCTGCGGATTCCGGTCGTGGACCGGCCGGGCGTGCTCGCCGAGATCGCCGGCATCCTCGGGCAGCACGGCATCTCGATCGCGTCGTTCATCCAGCACGAGGCGGCGGGCAACGGTGACGCCGCCGGTGCCGCCGTCCCGCTCATCATCATGACGCACCACTGCGGATCCAACGCCATGGCGCAGGCGCTCGCCGCCATCGAGCGGTCGGCCACGGTGCGCGGGACGGGCGTCTGCCTGCCCGTGCTCGACGACGGTCAGCCTGCGTCCCCAGGTTCGCCGCGGGCGTGAGCCCGCGCCACAAACGTTTCCGGAGCGCCCCGCCGACTCGCACATGAAACACGTCATCGTCATTCCCGACGGGGCGGCCGATCAGCCCCAGACGGCGCTCGGCGGACGCACGCCGCTCCAGGCCGCCCGCACGCCGGGCATGGACGCGCTCGCGGCCGCCGGCCGCGTCGGGCTCACGAACCACGTGCCCGACTCGCTGCCTCCCGGCTCGGAGGTGGCGTGCATGAGCCTCATCGGCTACGACCCGCTCGTCTCCTTCACCGGCCGCGCGCCCCTCGAGGCGGCCGCGCAGGGCATCACGCTCGGACCCGACGACTGGGCGGTCCGCTGCAATCTCGTCACGGTGCGCGACCGCGTGATGGAGGACTTCACCGCGGGGCATGTCTCGACCGCCGAGGCGACTGCACTCCTCGCGTCGGCACAGGCCGGGCTCGCCGCCGACTTCCCGGCGCTCGCGGCCGCCTGGCGGTTCGTCCCGGGCGTGAGCTATCGCAATCTCCTGCTCTACCGCGGCGGCGACACGTGTGCCGCACAGGCCGCGGTGGCCGGCGGGGCACCATTGGGCGCCGATCTGCGGACCACGCCGCCCCATGACCTCATGGACAAGCCCGTGGCCGATGCATTCCCGCGTGGCACGGGCAGCCGCCTGCTCACGGAGGTCATGGCGCGGAGCGCGACATGGCTCGCCGATCACCCGGTGAACCGGGCCCGTATCGCGGCCGGCAAGCGGCCGGCGACGCACGTCTGGCTCTGGGGCGTGGGACGCGCCCCGTCGATGGAGCCGTTCGCCGACCGCTACGGCGTCTCGGCGACCATGATCACGGCGGTCGATCTCCTCCGTGGACTCGGGGCACTGGCGGGCTGGAAGCGCCGCGAGGTGGTCGGGGCCACCGGCTGGCTCGACACCGACTACGCGGCGAAGGGACGGGCGGCGATCGAGGAGCTCGCAACGAGCGACCTCGTGTGCGTGCACGTCGAGGCTCCCGACGAGGCGAGCCACCAGGGGGATGTCGGGGCCAAGGTCCGGGCGATCGAGGAGATCGACGCCAAGATCGTCGTGCCGGTCGCCAAGCACCTCGCCGGCACCGAGCACCGCATCCTCGTCTGCCCCGACCACCCGACGTTCCTCGCGACGAAGACGCATTCGCGTGGTGCCGTGCCCTACGTGATGGCGGGCTCCGGCGTGCGGGCGAACGGCCGGGCGTCGTACGACGAGATCGAGGCCGCGGCATCCGGCGATGCGATCCTGCCGGGCTGGCGCCTCATGGGCACCTTCCTCGACACGGCGCGGGCGTCCGCGTCCGGTCCCTCCCGGTGATCCGGGGCACGAAAGGACACCGATGGCCCTCGTGGTCCAGAAGTTCGGCGGCACGAGCGTCGCCGATCCACAGAAGATCAAGGCCGCCGCGCAGAAGGCGATCGCGCGGCACGTGGCCGGCGACCGCGTCGTCGTGGTCGTCAGCGCCATGGGCCACCAGACCGACCACCTCGTCGACCTCGCGCGGGCGATCACCGACCGGCCGAACGCCCGGGAGATGGACATGCTCCTCTCGACGGGCGAGCAGGTGAGCGTGGCGCTCTTCGCGATGGCGGTGCAGGCCGCCGGATACGAGGCGGTGAGCCTCACCGGCGCGCAGATCGGCATCCGCACCGATTCGACCCACACGAAGGCCCGCATCCGGTCGATCTCGACGGACCACGTGCAGAAGCTCCTCGCCGGCGGCGCGATCGTCATCGCCGCCGGATTCCAGGGCATCGACCAGCACGGCAACATCACGACGCTCGGCCGTGGCGGCTCGGACACGACGGCCGTCGCGCTCGCGGCCGTGCTCGGGGCGGACCGCTGCGAGATCTACACCGACGTGGACGGCGTCTACACCACCGACCCGAGGGTCCTGCCGGCGGCGCGCCGCCTCTCGTCGATCGCCTACGACGAGATGCTCGAGTTGGCGAGCCTCGGCGCGGGCGTCATGCACTCGCGGTCGATCGAGTTCGCGAAGAAGTTCGGCGTGCCGGTGCTCGTGCGGTCGAGCTTCCGGGACGTCCCGGGCACGATGATCCTTCCGGCCGACCGGGCCAAGCCGCGGCCGGCCAGCGGGGTCGCCCTCGCCAAGGACGAGGCCCGCATCACGCTGGAAAACGTGCCGGACCAGCCGGGCTCCAGCCACGCCCTCTTCTCGGAGCTCGCCGCCTCGGGCATCGCGGTCGACATGATCGTCCAGAACGTGGGGCAGGGGGGCCGCGCCGACATCTCCTTCACCGTGCCGAGCGACGACCTGCCCGCGGCGCTCGAACGCACGCGCCGGGTCGCCGCCGCCCTCGGAGCGACGGGCGTGTCGCACGACGACGCGGTGGCGAAGGTCTCGGCGGTCGGCGTGGGCATGGCCCGCGAGGAAGGGGTCGCGGGACGCATGTTCCGCGCGCTGGCCGACGCCCGCATCAACGTCCGGATGATCACCACGAGCGAAATCAAGATCTCGGCCCTCGTCGACCGTGCCGACGGCGCCGCGGCCGTCGCGGCGGTGCATGCGGCGTTCGCCCTCGACCGCTCCACGCCCGGCGAAGCGGACGACTCGGCCGACGGTCACGGATCGCGTTCGAGTGCGCTCGAGGTGGTGCGGCGGCTCGAGGGGATGGAGGATCTCGCGATCGAGGACTGTGTCCTCGACTCGTCGCAGGCGCTCCTGACCCTGATCGACCTGCCCGACACACCGGGCGTGGCCGCCGACGTCTTCGCCGAGGTCGGCCGTGCCGGCCTGTTCGTCGACATGATCGTGCAGAGCCACCCGCGGGACGGTCGCGCCGAGATCTCCTTCACGGTGCCGAGCGCCGATGCGGCCCGGGCGGCCGACGTGACCCGCGGGATCGCGGCGGCGCGCGGCGCGACCATGGCCGACGTGCCCAACGTCGCCAAGCTTTCCATCACCGGCGTCGGGATCCGCAGCCACGCCGGCGTGGCCGACCG
>DNLZ01000496.1 GCA_003488325.1 Planctomycetaceae bacterium | reverse complement strand
CGCCATGTCGGTGCGGATGTAGAGCGCCGTGCCGAGGGCGGCGGGCGTGGCGTAGATCGCGCCGTCGAGCTGGTTGATCGCCTCCACCTGATAGTCCCGGCCGGGACGCAGGACGAACGTGCGGCCGTCGCGGTTGCCGATGTAGATGTGGCCGTCGGCGAGGAGGGGTGACGACGAGAAGTTGCCGCCGAGCCGTTCGGTCCAGTTCACCCTGCCGGTGCGGGCGTCGAGGCAGGTGCCCACGCCCTTGTCGGTCACCATGTAGAGCTCGTCGCCGACGACGAGCGGCGACGACATGGTCGGCGCGCCCTTCTTCTCGCGCCACACGATCTCGGGCGTCGCCGCGCCGTCGCCCAGCCGGAAGGCGAGGAGCTCCGGCTGCATGAAGGACGTGCTCATGAAGAGCAGGCCGTGCGCGACGACCGGCCGGGGCACGATCGAGAAGCCGAGCACGCCGTAGCCCGCCTTCCAGAGCTCCTCGCCCGTGCGCGGGTCGTAGCCGTAGAGCCAGTCGGCGCCGGGAGAGACGAGCACCTCGCGGCCCCCCTGCTCCACCAGGAGCGGCGTGCCGTACGCCTTCTTGAACTGCACGTTGTCGTGCATCTGCCCGCTTCGTGCGGTCCGCCACGCCACCGCACCGGTCTTCGTGTCGAGCGCGACGATCGCCTGCGAGTCGCTGCCGTCGCAGTGCACGATGAGCCGATCCTTCCAGAGCACGGGCGTGCTCCCCGGGCCGTTCTCGTGGGCGAGGCGGAGGTCGCGGGACGTCCAGGCGACCGTCCCGGTGGCCGTGTCGACGCAGGCCGTGCCGTAGTCGCCGAAGTGGCAGTAGAGCCGGCCGTCGGCGATCACCGGCGAGGGGGAGGCGAAGGAGTTGAGCGTGTGGATCGGCTGGGGATCGGCCACGACGAAGAGCTCGACGTCGCGCACCAGCGCGCCGGTGCCCCGGTCGACGGCCAGCGCGCGGAAACTGACGGGCCCCGACACCTCGAGCGGGCTCGAATTGCCCGATGCCTTCGCGGCCGCGACGCGCCGCTCCTTCTCGGCCTCGTCGAGCGGGGTGGTGACGGCGGTGGTCATCCAGATCATGCCGCCTTCGATCACCGGCGACGACCAGCCGCGTCCGGGAAGCGGCGTCTTCCACGCGACATTCTTGGTCTCGCTCCACTCCACCGGCAGGTCATGCGCGTCGTTCGCATGGCCCTGTCCGCCCGGCCCGCGCCACTGCGGCCAGCCCGTCGCCTCGGCGGCACGGCAGGGGGCGGTCGCGAGAACAACGGCCGTGACGACGCACGCGAGTGCGATTCCGAAAGAGGCGCACGCGCTCGGGGAGGCGACGCCCGTCATGGGCGGACGAAGACGATTCCACGCCATTGAGGGAAGCTCCGAGGGTCGACGTATCGTAACGGCCGCGGGTCGCAGCGGCACGCGTGAGCGGGGGACGAGGTGGGGCGCTTTCGAGAACGGGGGCCGCATTCGCACGCCTGGAGGCGTGCGCCACGAGAGGAGGCGCGGCACGCGTGGGCGAGTTGACGAGGTTTGAGAACGGGGGCCAAATTCGCACGCCTGGAGGCGTGCGCCACGGGGGACAGCAGGCCCTCGGCCGCGGGCGGTCACAGGCCGCGGATGATCTCGAGGCACTTCGCCCGGACCTTGCCCGGGTTGACGTTCGGGTTTTTTTTCTTGGCCTGCCCGATGAGGCCGGCGGCCGCCTGCTCCTTGCCCCCCTGCACGTCGGCGACGATCTTCGGGTTGGCCGCGACGAGCTCGCGGCAGAGCGCGTCGAGCGCGTCGTCGTCCACCGCCGCGATGCCGAGGCTCGCCACGACGTCGGCCACGGTGCGGCCGGAGGCGAGCACCTCGGCGAAGATCTCGCGGCCGCGGCTCGTGTCGAAGTCGCCGGCGGCGATCCGGCCGATGATGTCGGCCAGGGCCGCGGGCCGTACGGGAAAGGCGTCGATCGTGCCGCCACGCTCGTTGAGCGTGCGCAGGACGTCCTGCTGCATCCAGTTGCTCGCCACCTTGCCCTCGCCGACGAGGCCCGCGAGCTCCTCGAAGTAGGCGACGAGCTCGCGGCCCTGGTTGACGAGCACGTCGGCGTCGTACGCGGAGATCCCCCAGCGCTCGGCGAGCATCCGACGCAGTCCCGCCGGCGGCACGCCCATCGCGGCCCGTGCCCGGGCCAGGTCGTCGGCCGAGACCCGCACCGGCACGAGGTCGGGCTCCGGGAAGTAGCGGTAGTCGCTCGACTCCTCCTTGTGACGCTGGCCGCGCGTCACGCCGGCGGGGTCGTCCCAGCCACGCGTCTGCTTGGGCGCGCTGCCGAGTTCGCGGCCGGTGGCCTGCCACTCCTCCCACTGCCGCGCCGCCTCGTAGGCGAGCGCCCGTTCGACCGAGCGGAACGAGTTCATGTTCTTGATCTCGACGATCGGCGTCTTGGCGACGGAACCGTCGGGCCGCGGGATGTGGAGGTTGACGTTGGCGTCGACCCGCAGGCTCCCCTCCTGCATGTTGCAGTCGCTCACGCCGAGGTAGACGAGCAGGAGCTTGAGCTCGTTGAGCCAGGCGCGGGCCTCCTGCGGGCTCCGCAGGTCGGGCTGCGTCACGATCTCGCAGAGGGGCGTGCCCGCGCGGTTGAGGTCGATCCGGCTGTCGGCCGTGCCGGCGGCCTCGTCGTGCATGCTCTTGCCGGCGTCCTCCTCGAGGTGCACGCGGATGATGCCCACGCGCCGCGAGAATGCCCCCTTCGGATCGACCACCTCGAGAAATCCGTCGGACGAGAACGGCAGGTCGAACTGGCTGATCTGATAGCCCTTCGGCAGGTCCGGATAGAAGTAGTTCTTGCGATCCCACTTCGTGAACGGCGCGATCGTGCAGTCGAGCGCGAGCGCCGCGCGCACGGCGAGGTCGAACGCGTGGCGGTTCATCACCGGCAGCGAGCCGGGGAGGCCGAGGCAGGTGGGGCAGACCTGCGTGTTGGGCGGCGCGCCGAAGGTCGTCGGGCAGCCGCAGAAGAGTTTCGTCGCGGTCTGGAGCTGCACGTGCACCTCGAGGCCGATGATCGTGGTGAACGATCCCGGCGCGGCGACGTCGGCTGGCGAGGGGGCGGCGGCCATGGCGTGGGCGTCGAGGCGGGGTGGGGAATGGTGGGGACGGAGGTGCGTGCACTCAGACCGCCAGCGGCGGCCGGCGGCGATGCCAGTCGGTGAGGCTCTGGAACCGGTCGGTGGCGTTGAGCAGGAGCGACTCGGCGAGCGCCGGGCCCTGCAGCTGGAAGCCGATCGGCAGGCCGCCCGCCGTGAACCCGCACGGGAACGAGATGCCGCCGATGCCGGCCAGGTTCGCCGTCACCGTGTACATGTCGACCAGGTACATCGCGAGCGGGTCGCCGGTCTTCTCACCGAGCGGAAACGCGGCCGTGGCCGAGACGGGACCGCCGATCAGGTCGACGGTCTGGAAGGCGTCGAGATAGTCCTGGCGGATGAGCCGGCGGACGCGGAGCGCCTTGGCGTAGTACGCGTCGTAATACCCCGCCGAGAGCGCGTAGGTGCCGAGCATGATCCGCCGCTTGACCTCGGGCCCGAATCCTTCGGCACGGCTGCGGCAGTACATCTCGACGAGCGGCGACTCGAACGCGGCCGCGCCGTCGCGTTCCTTCCCGGAATCGGCCCGATGGCCGTTCGTTGGCTCGGCCCGGTGTCCCTTCCCGGGCTCGGCCCGGTGTCCATAGTGCGCTCCGTCATACCGCGCGAGGTTGCTCGATGCCTCGCACGGCGCGATCAGGTAATAGGTCGGGATGCCGTGGTGCGCATGCGGCAGCCTGACGTCGTGCACGGTGGCGCCGAGCTGCCGGAAGACGGCGAATGCCTCGTCCACGCCGCGGGCGACCTCCGGGTCGAGCCCGGCGGCGAAGTGCTCGGGCACGCGGCCGATCCGCAGGCCGGTGAGCGGCTTGTCGAGCGCGCGCGTGTAACTCGGCACCTCGTCACGGAGCGACGTCGAATCGCCCGGGTCGTGTCCTGCGATGGCCTCGAGCACGAGGGCGCAGTCCGCGGCCGAGCGTGCCATCGGACCGATCTGGTCGAGGCTCGAGGCGAAGGCGACGAGACCGCGGCGGCTCACGCGGCCGTACGTCGGCTTGAGCCCCGTGATGCCGCAGAGGCCGGCGGGCTGCCGGATCGAGCCGCCGGTGTCGGAGCCGATCGCGACCGGAGCCATGTCCGCCGCCACGCACGCCGCCGAGCCGCCGCTCGACCCGCCCGGGGCGCGGGAGGTGTCCCACGGGTTCGCCACCGGCCCGAACGCGGAGTTTTCGTTGGAGCCGCCCATGGCGAACTCGTCCATGTTCGTCTTGCCGACGATCACGGCATCGGCGTGCCGCAGGCGGGCCACCACTTCCGCGTCGTACGGCGGCCGGTATCCGGCGAGCATCTTCGAGGCGCACGTGGTCGGCAGGTCGGCGGTGCAGAGGGCGTCCTTGACGCCCACGGGCAGGCCGGCGAGCGGACCGAGCGGCTTGCCTGAGCGCCGGCGCGCGTCGATCTCGGCCGCGCGGGCGAGCGCCCCCTCACGATCGACGGCGAGAAACGCGTTGAGCACGCCGTTGGTCCGTTCGATCCGTGCGAGAAACGCCTCGGTGCACGCGACCGCCGTCAGGTCGCCCGAGCGCACCGCGTGCACGAGCTCGACCGCCGAGAGCTGCAGGGGATCGGGTGGCATGGGCGTGTGGATCGACCGCCGTCAGGCGGCTCCGGTCTCGCCGAGGACGGCCGGCACCAGGAAGCTTTCGCCGTCGTGCCGCGGTGCCGAGCGGAGCACCGACTCGCGGGCGAGCGAGGGCGTCACCACGTCGTCACGGAACACGTTCTGCGCGTCGAGCGGGTGGGCCAGCGGCTCCACGGCAGACGTGTCGACGTCGGCGAGCTGCGACACGAACCCCACGATCTTCGAGAGCTCGCCGGTGAGGTGGTCGAGTTCCCGCTCGGACAGCGCGAGCCGCGACAGCAACGCCACCTTCGCGACGTCCTGCCGTGAGAGCGACGGGGATGCGGACGACATGGCAGCGGGCGGGCTTCTACGGGCGGGCGCGGGGTCCCGACGGAACCGCCTCCTCCACGACCGGCTTCGGCGTCTTGTCGACGTTCGGGAGGCGGAAGGGCTTCTGCCGCACGAGTTTCGTCACCCGGCCGCCCTTGATGCACTGCGTGCAGACGAGGAGCGTGGAGTTGGTGCCGCCGGGGAGCGTCACCCGCAGCCGCTGGAGGTTGGGCTTGAACTTCCGCTTCGTGATCCCGGTGATCTTCGTGCCGACCCCGCCGAGGTACTTCGCCTTGCCACGGATCGTGACCTGGTTGCCGACGGAAAAACCTTTGCCACAAACCTGACAGGAGCGTGCCACGCGAGCACCTTCGGGGACATGCGGAGGCCGTACGAAGCCTGGGAACCGGACCCGAGTCCGGCGATCGGCGTCGGCCGTGTTGCGGAAGTCCCCTAGGATACCGGGTGCCGGCGTGGCGACAAGCCGGAAAGAGCCCGTCGTCGTCGGTCGCTCTCGCCCCGGGAATGCAGGATGCCCGTCTTCGATTTCGCGTTCCGGGTCGATGCCTCCCCTGCCGCGGTGCGGGAGTTCCATCACGACACGCGGGCGCTGCGCCGACTGACGCCTCCCCCCACGTTCGTGCAGCTGCACTCGATCGAGCCGCTCGGCGAGGGGTCGGTGTCCCGATTCACGCTGTGGGTCGGGCCGGTTCCGCTCCGCTGGAAGGCCGTGCACCGTGACGTGACGGATCGTGGATTCACCGACGTGCAGGCCGAGGGGCCGGCCGCGAAGTGGGAGCACACGCACTCGTTCGTGCCGCTCGACGACGGCACGACGGAGATCCGCGAGCACATCGAGTTCGAGCACAAGCCGGGACTCGCCGGGCTGCTGACGCGGGTGCTCTTCTCGCGGCCCAACCTGCTGGCGATGTTCACCTACCGCATGCTGGTCACGCGGTGGTGCCTGCGGAACGCCTCGCGCTCAGCCGGCAAGCAGCCGTAAGAGCCCGTCGTGCACGAGCCCGTTCGTGGCGATGCCGTCGCCGGAATCGATCCGTGGCCGGCCCTGCCAGTCGGAGAACCGGCCCCCGGCCTCGATGACGACGGTCTCGACCGCCGCGGCGTCCCAGCGGTTCATGAGCGGATCGACCATCGCCTCGGCGCGTCCGGTGGCGACGAGCAGGTAGCCGTAGCCGTCGCCCCACGTGCGGCAGATCCGGCAGGCGTCCTCGACCGCCGCGCGGGCGCGCGTGCCGCCATCGGGCCCGCGCGCGTGGTCGATGAACGACGTGAAGTCGCTCGTGCAGAGAAGCGCCGCGTCCAGATCGGCCCGGGCCGAGACGTGCGCGGCGACGGGGGTCGATCCCCGCCGCGTGTGCCACGCGCCGCCCCCGGCCGCCGCCCACACCATCTCGTCGAGCGCGGGAATCGCGATCACGCCGAGGATGCCGTCGGCGCCGCGGCGGCAGCCGACGAGCGTCGCGTAGAGGGGCACGCCCCGGATGAACGACTTCGTGCCGTCGATCGGATCGACGACCCACTCGTAGCCCGACGTGCCCGGCGACGCCCCTGTTTCCTCGCCGAGAAACGCATCGTCGGGAAACCGCCCGAGCAGCTCACGACGCAGGATGCCCTCGGCCGCCCGGTCGGCCGCGGTCACCGGCGAGCGGTCGTGCTTCTCCTCCACGGCAAGGTCGGCCCGCTCGAACCAGCGCAAGGTCTCGGCTGCGGCGAGCGCGACGGCCGCGAGCGCGGTCTCGAGCCGCGCGGCGGCCTCCGGCGTGACCTCGCGACGTGTCGCCGCCGCGTGGTCGGTGGATGGGGCTCCGCGAGGATCGCGCGACGTGGTCACGACGGATCCCCCTCCACCGCGGCCTCGCCTTCCGCCCGCGGCGCTCGCAGGGAGAGCAGGAGCAACAGGCCCGCGCCGATCACGAGCCACGTGTCGGCGAGGTTGAAGATCGGCCAGTCGATGACTCCGGGGACGGTGACGTGGATCCAGTCGCGTACCGCCCGCACCGGCTCGTCCACGCGGTCGGCGGGCGCGTGCCAGCGGAGGCCGGGCAGTCCCAGCCGGTCGTAGAGGTTGCCGACGATCCCTCCGCCGATGAGGCCGAGGGCCACGACGAGCCAGCGATCCTCGTGGACGGCGGCCCGCGACATCATTCCGGCGATGCCCAGGAGCGCCCCCACCGAGATCGCGGCGAAGAGCCAGCTCAGCCCCTGCCCCATGCCGAAGAGGGCGCCCTCGTTGAGGTTCGTTTCGAGGACGAACACCTCCGGAATGAGAATCACGCGGCGGCCCGACCCGGGCATGCCGAGGAGGGAGAACGCGGCGGCCTTCGTGGCGAGATCAGCCGCAGCCCCGGCGACGGCGATGCCGGCGAAGAGCAGCCAGCCTCCGGAGCGGACGGACATCGGCGGCGGTTCACCGTGGCTGGCGGGGTCGCGGACCGCCGTCGAGTTCGCGCTTTTCGGCGCAGCGGATGCACACCGACGCGAAGGGGATGGCCTCGAGTCGCTTGCGGGCGATCACACCACCGCAATCCTCGCAGATACCGAACTTTCTCGCACGAATTCGACCCAGGGCCTGCTCGACCTGCTCGAGGGTGTCCTCCTCGTTGGCCATCAGGCTCAGGGTGAACTCCTGCTCGAAGGCGTCGGAGCCGATGTCGGCCATGTGGATCGGCATCGTCGAGAGGTCCCCGTTGGCGTGCCGGAGCGCCGCCTCCGCCATCGTCTCCACGTCGCCCCGGAGCCGGGCGCGAAGGGCCTCGAGCGAGGCCTTGAACTCCCGCAGTTCGGCCGCTTTCATCGTCTTCATGGTGAGTCAGAGCCTCGCCGCCACGTGCCCAACACCGCTGAACATAGTATCCCCCTCTCACGCAGGCTGTCAAACTGGCAGTCGCGCGGGCTCGTTCAGGGTGTCCGATCGCGGCTTGCTGCCTCGGGAACGATGACCTACCTTTCGGTGATCGGTGGGTTTCGCCCATCCGACACGGGCGCCTGCTGCCCTCGAGCGAGGCGAGTGCGGAGAACGATTTCTTGGCCGTCGCCGCCCGCACCGACCTCGCGTTTCAGCAGTGCATCGCGCCAGCGTGCCGAGCCACATACTCGGTCGACGAGGTCCTCACGTCCTGTCCGTCGTGCGGCAGCCTGCTCGACGTCGAGTACGACTGGGACCGGCTCCGGCCGCCCAACTCGTTCGAGTTTTTCGAGCGGAAGTGGATGCGCCGCAGCGATCCGCTCGCCTTCAGCGGCGTCTGGCGCTTCCACGAACTGCTCCCGTTCGCGCCGCGGGAGAGCGTCGTCACGATCGGCGAGGGGCAGACGATGTGTCCCCCGTCCGACGGCGTCGCCGCCTACACGGGCGTGCGGCCCGGCCGGCTCTTCCTGCAGTACGAGGGGCTCAATCCGTCCGGCTCGTTCAAGGACAACGGCATGTCGGCGGCGTTCACGCACGCCCGCATGATCGGGGCCCGGCGTGCCGCCTGCGCCTCGACCGGCAACACGAGCGCGTCGCTGGCCGTCTACTGTGCCGTCACGCGGCTCATGCGCGGCATCATCTTCATCGGCTCGGGCAAGATTTCGTACGGCAAGCTCTCGCAGGCGCTCGACTACGGCGCGCTCACGATCCAGATCGCGGGCGACTTCGACGACGCGATGGCGCGGGTCAAGGAGGTCTCCGGCAAGCTCGGGATCTACCTCGTCAACAGCGTCAATCCGTTCCGACTCGAGGGGCAGAAGACGATCATGTTCCGGGTGCTCGAGTCGCTCGGCTGGGAGCCCCCCGACTGGATCGTCGTGCCCGGGGGCAACCTCGGCAACTCGAGCGCCTTCGGCAAGGCGTTCGCCGAACTGCGGAAGATCGGCCTCATCGATCGCGTGCCGCGCCTGGC
>DNLZ01000277.1:1421-2867 GCA_003488325.1 Planctomycetaceae bacterium | reverse complement strand
CGGGAGCCGGCCCGACGTGGCTGCGGGATTGGCGGCGTTCAAGCAATCCGATCACTCGGCACGGATCCACCGTTGCCACGATCTCGGCCGTCAGGCGGAGGTGCTTCACGACGCCATCCTCCATGCCTTCCGGGAGATTCCAGGCCTCGCGCCCCATGAGGTCGTCATCCTCTGTCCGCAGATCGCAAACCTCGCGCCGCACCTCGAGGCGGTGTTCAATCGCGACGTGACCGGTGACATGACCGGCGGTGATGCGGGCGACAAGCCCGCCAGTCTGCATCTGCCCCTGCTGGTCGCCGACCGTGGCATCCGCGAAGTGAGCCGCGGGGCCGAACTGCTCTCGAATCTGATCGATCTGGTCGGTTCCCGCTGCTCCGTCGATGGCATGCTCGCGGTCGCCACGCATCCGCTCGTGCTTTCCCACTTCGGCCTCGAAGACAAAGACGTCGCAATCTGGCAGCGGTGCATCGAGCGGACGAAGATCCGGTGGGGCCTCGACGCCGCCCGCCGCGGCCGCGAGGGTCTCGCTCGAAATGACATCCGGGCCCACACCTGGCGGCTCGGTCTCGAGCGCACGCTCCTCGGGGCGGTCGTGCCCGACGGCGCGCCTGAGGCCGTGCTCGGCGGCGTCGTGCCGCTGCAACACGTCGCTGCGGCCGACGTCTCGTCGCTCGCGCCTCTCGTGACGATTTTCGGGATCATCGACGACCTCGACCGAGGGATTGTCGAGGCCAGGCCGGTCGGAGCGTGGTGCGACCTGCTCGAGGAGGCTCTCGGCGAGCTGGCCGGCGCCGAGAGTGACGAGTTGGACGTTCCGCTACGGGAGCTCGACAACCTCCGGCGATCGGCCTCTGCCGCGAAGGGAAAATCGCCTGCTGAGGTGGCCGTGCCTTGGCACGACCTCAAGACGATCCTCGCCGCCACGCTCACCGCCCCCGTCGGCCGCCAGCCGCTGCGGACCGGCGTGATCACGGCGACGTCGCTGATCCCGCTGCGAGGCGTGCCGTTTCGAGTGGTCTGCCTGGCCGGTTACGACGACGACGCTGTCTCCCCGCGGGAGGGTGACAACGAGGATCTCGCGGAACGCCAGCAGCTGCTCGGCGACCGGGATCGAAGCCTCGAGGTTCGCCGTGAGCTGCTCGACTGCCTCTTGGCGGCCGGGGATCGACTCGTGATCACCTGCACGGGCAGGGACATCAAGAACAACAAGACGCTCCCGCTCGTGACGCCGCTGGCGGAGTTCACGGACTTCGTCGCGCGGCACGGCGTGCCGAGGTACGAACTCGATGGGGAAGAGTTCAGCGGCATCGAGATCGTCCACCCCCGCCACGCCTGCAGTCGCGACAACTTCGTGGCCGGGGGAAACGGCCTGCTCAAGACCGACGCCCCGTGGAGCCACGACGCGGCCGCTTTGGCTGCGGCCAAGGCGCTCCGCCAGGCGCCAGA
>DNLZ01000277.1:0-1017 GCA_003488325.1 Planctomycetaceae bacterium | reverse complement strand
TGGCTCGCCGAGTTCATGCACGACCCGCTTTGGCCCTACGTCCGCAAGACGCTCGGGATCAACACCTGGCGGGACGACGACCTCTCCATCCCGGCCACGCTGCCGCTGGAGCTGGAGTATCTCGAGAAGCGAAACCTTCGGGACGAGTACATCGAGAAACTGATCGCTGCGGCCGATATCGACGGGTTTGCCAAAGCCTGGGCCGCGGATGTCACGACCAACGGCGATGTTCCGGTCCTCGGCTTCGGGGAGGATGCGATCGCGGAGATCACGCAGTTCTCCGCAGATCTGCTCCGGCTGGCGATCGAGAATGAAACACCCCTGAAAGACAAGCACGCGAAACCGATCACGTTGCACCTTGATGGCGTCACGCTCGCCGGCGAGATCGAGCGCTGCTATCCGGATGCCCAACACGCAAAGACGATTGTTCTCGTGCGACCGGATGCCATGAAGTCTTCCTCGGGGCCCTTCCTGCGCACCAAGATGCTCGCCGTGGTCCAGCTTCTCGCAGCCTGCGCCATGGGTGACCCCGTCGAACACGCCTTGATTTTCAACCAGCATGAGGACTGGTTTCCAGGCGCCATCACGCCAGCCCGAGCAGCGCAGAAGCGACGAGTAAGGCTCGCCCCCGAGATCGGGTCGAAACAGGCCAAGGACGTGCTGACCGAACTATGCGGTCTCTATCGCACGGCCACTTCCACACCACTCGGCTGCTTTGGAAAAACGGCCGCCATTCTCCCGACGGACCGGGAACAGGCGCAGGAGGCTTTCATCGGCTTCACGAATGGGCGCGACTACGCGACGAGTTCCGAAGGTGTCGTACACGGTGGCCAACCCGACTTCGCCCAGGTCTTCCCGGACGATCCTGCAATCACGCTGTTTTTCCGCTGCTTTGGCCAACTCACCAACATCAATCGTCAATACATCTACACGCCACATGCACTTTGACCCCCGCAACGATGACTTCCCCCACGGTCTCGTCATCGAGGCGAGCGCCGGCACGGGCAAGACCTATTC
>DNLZ01000123.1:10084-10491 GCA_003488325.1 Planctomycetaceae bacterium | reverse complement strand
AGGATGAAGCGGACCTCGTCCTCGGTGTGCGTGTGCTCCCGGGCGAACTTCGCGAGCATCGCGTCGAGGTTCGGCGTCTCCGGACGCACGTCGATGACGTCGGCCGTGACGAAGCCGCCCCGCGCCTTGAGCGCGTCGATCTCCGGCGCGTAGGCCGCCAGGATCGCCTCCGGCGGGGCGGCGGGGTCCACGCGGTCCTCCAGCGGCCAGATCTCGTAATGCAGACCCCGCTCGGCGAGGAAGTCGCGAATCTCAGCGGCGTCCGTGATGCGGCGGGATTCGGCCGGGACGGTGACGATCGCCATGGGAAACCTCCGGTATCGAAAGGGTGGGGTGGGACCGGTGTCGGACGTGGCGCGGCCGCGGGCCCCTGCCGCTTCGCCTGCCACCTACTGTTGTTGCTGCTG
>DNLZ01000123.1:9530-9710 GCA_003488325.1 Planctomycetaceae bacterium | reverse complement strand
ACATCCGCTCGCGGGCCACGGCCTCGAAGAGGAACTCGAAGATCTCGACGTGCCGGCGGGCCTCGGCCAGGTCCCGTCCCCACGTGTAGAGGCCGTGTCGCGAGAGCAGGAACCCGTGGACGTCCGGCCGCGACGCGGTGAGATCGACGTCGGCGAACCGGCGCCGCACGTCGGCCGCCA
>DNLZ01000123.1:8101-9142 GCA_003488325.1 Planctomycetaceae bacterium | reverse complement strand
GCGAGGCCCTTGAGCATCTCGTAGCCGGCGATGCGCACGCTGCCGCGGGCCAGATCGAGCCCCGAGAGGAGCGTGGCCCATTGCGAGTGGGTGTGCAGCACGGCTCCGACGGTGGGGACGAGCGCGGCCATCGTGCAGTGGAGGAGCGTTTCCGCCGACGCGCGTCCCCGGCCGCCGTCGCAGACCCTCCCGGCGGCATCCACCCGCACGAAGTCGTCCCGGCCGAGTGCCGACTTGTCGAGTCCGCTCGCCGTGATGATCAGCTCGAGCGGATCGCGCGAGGCGACGACGCTGTAGTTGCTGCTCGTGCCGAGCGACCAGCCCCGGCCATGGAACTCCCGGCCGATCGCCCGCAGGCGGTCGATCGAGTCGGCCGACGTGTCGGCCGGATGCTGGAGGGTGGCGGTCGTGTGCGAACCCATGATCGCAGACTGTAGGTCACGCCGTGGGGCTCGGCAACGAGTCGGCGCCGGCCCCGGTCGTCACTCACAGGTAGGGGCTGAAGAGCCTCGCGACGCCGTCGCGCAGCCGCACCGGCAGGCTGCGGGCGTCGAGGTCCGACATCGTCCGCGGCCGGGCGCGGGCGATCACCTCGGCGATGCGGCCGTCGAGCCGCCCGGCGAGTCCGCGATCGTAGGTCTCGACGTTGAACTCGAAGTTCAATCGGAGGCTGCGCTCGTCCCAGTTGCTGCTGCCGAAGAGGGCCCAGCTGCGGTCCACCACCATGAGCTTCGTGTGGTCGAACGGTGGTGCCGACATCCAGACGCGGCAGCCGCGGCCGAGCACCTGCCAGAGCTGCGCCTGCATCGCCCAGCCGACGAGCGCGAGGTTGTTCTGCTCGGGCAGCACGATGTCCACCCGCACGCCGCGGAGCGCCGCCACGCCGAGCGCCTGCGCCACGGCGTCGTCGGGCAGGAAGTAGGGGGTCATGATCCGCACCGAGCGCTGTGCGGCGGCGAGGGCCCCCACGAGCACGAGCTTCATGCGGCCGATGTCGGGATCGTCGGGGCCGGTGCGAATTCCGCGGGCGAGCATGGGACC
>DNLZ01000123.1:6955-7734 GCA_003488325.1 Planctomycetaceae bacterium | reverse complement strand
GCGAACGTCCAGTCCTCGATGAACACCTCGAGCAGCTGGGCGACGATCGGTCCCCGGAGCAGGAAGTGGGTGTCGCGGACCGGATGCCGCGGCCGATGCTCGAGCCAGCAGCCGTCGCGGATGTTGAGCCCGCCGGTGAAGCCGATCGCGCCGTCGACGACGAGGATCTTGCGGTGGTTCCGCAGGTTGGCGTACGGAAAATAGATCGGCACGCTCGTCGGCAGGAACCGTTCGACCCGCACCCCCTTCCGCACGAGCAGGCCGACGATCGGCGGAAACGTGTAGCTCGCCCCGATGCCGTCGACGAGCACGCGGACGTGGACGCCGCGAGCCGCGGCCCTCGCGAGCGCGTCGGCGAACACCTTGCCCGTCGGGTCGTTGTCGAAGATGTAGGAGGCCAGGCCGATGCTGCGGGTGGCGCCGTCGATCGCGGCGAGCATGCGTGGGTAGGCCTCGTCACCGCCGGCCAGCGGCTCGATCGCGTTGCCGTCCACGAGCGGCCGGTCGGTCACCTCGCCGACGAGCGACTCGAGGGAACGCAGCGGCGCGTCCACCGGACCGACGGCCTCGTCGAGCCGGTCGGGTCCGGGAAGTGCGCCGGCCAGTTCGTGCTCGATCCGCCGCTGCCCGGCGAGGAGCTGGGCGGCACGGGAGCGGATGCGGTTCACGCCGAGCAGTGCGTAGGCGACGAGCCCGAAGACGGGAGAGAGCCAGATGAGCCCGACCCAGCCGATGGCGCTGCGGGTGTCGCGCTTGACGAGGATCGCGTGCGCCGACGC
>DNLZ01000123.1:938-6553 GCA_003488325.1 Planctomycetaceae bacterium | reverse complement strand
GCCATACCGTCGGCAGCGTAACGCGGCCCGTCAGTGAGGCCAAAGCACGTTTCACCTGACGCACGCACGGGCCCGGTCGGGTCGCGTGCCGCCGCCGGACTGACGGCGTCACCAGCGGGGCTTCATTTCCACCGGAGTGCGTGGATGGCCCGGCGTCGATTCGCACGCCTGGAGGCGTACGCCACCGGGGCATGCCACATCGACGTTTTGTGGCACTGGAAACTCGCGCGTGATCCGGTGTCGATTCGCACGCTCGCCGGTGTGGGTCACGGCTCCCGCACCTCGGCGACGAGTTCATGCACGGCCTTCGCGATGCGGTCCTCGACGTCGCCCGCCCAGCGCAGGGCGGGTCGGCCGTATTCGTACAGCCGTGCGCCCCCCTCGTAGCCGCCCTCCTCCCACACGCGCCTTGAGGGAATGTAGGCGAGCATGTCGTCGGCGTAGCCGCACACCCACGTCTCCGCGCCGAACTCGCGCTTGAAGCGCAGCGCGTAGTCGACCACGGTCTCCGCCCCCATCCCGAGCACGAGCGTGTCGCCGAGCCGCCAGGCGTGAAGCGGATAGTCGGCGGCCGCCGGGAAGGTCTCGCCCGCGGCGAGCCTGGTGAGCAGCCGTGTCGCCCAGCGTGACTTGATGGCCTCGCCCCGGGCCGCCTGCGGGTCCGAGGTGATGGCGAGGAGTTCGGCCCGCGTGACGACCGCGAGGTAGGGCAGCTCGATCGAGCGGTACGCCGTGGCGAGGGCCGGCGCGATCGGCCGTAGTTCACCCGCGAGCGCCTCCTCGACTCCAGCGGCGAGTTCGTGGCCGTACTGCATGCACAGTTCCACGGTGCGCCGCGGCAGCGGATTCTGGTCGCCGCCACACGTGTTGACGAACATGGCGGTCGTGCCGGGATGCCGTTCCTCGATCTCGAGCTGCGCGAAGCCCGGGTAGTCGCCGTTCCACGTCATGAACGACAGCGTGGTCGGGTGGCAGGCGTAGCCGAAGAGGATCGCCCGCGCCGTTCCATCGGGCCGCGTCACGTGGAGCACCGGCACGTCGTGATCGACGGGGCCGGCGAGCGGCTTTCCCGCCGCGCGGAGCGCCGGCACGTCGCCCTCGGGATTGTTCCGCCGGTTCACGGCGAACGTGGCCCTGCCTCGACCGGTGGCGAGCACCGCCGGGGCGAGGTCGTCGAGCGCCCGGCCGATCGTCTCGACCATCCGCTCGATCATCCGTGCGGTGTACTCGCGGACGAGGGTCTCCTGCTCGGGATCGACGGGGTAGTAGTCGATGAGGTCGTCGCCGAGGCGGGGACCGCAGTGGTTGTGCGAGAAGGTGATCATGAGTTGGGCGCGGCCGAGGCCGTACGCCGCGGCCACACGCTCGAACACCGGGTCGCTCATGCTGCGCGGCACGCCCTGGAAGTCGCTGGTCACGAGCACCGCGCGGCGGCCGGCTGGATCCTCGAGCGCGAGCACCTTCATCCACAGGTCGTGCAGGGCACCGTCGGGAACGCGTTTCGACCCGTAGCCGGCGAGCCAGACCGGCGTGGTGGGCGTGATCACCGCGCGGGCGACGCCCGCCTTCCATGTCGCCGCTCCGGCCGGCGCCGCATCGTCGGCCCCGGCGAGGCCCACCCATGCCAAGGCGAGGGCGATGGCCGCACCAAGTCGGCGTGGCGGCCGTATGGTCGCCAGACGTGTCGGGACGCACGGGAACGCCCCACACCAGGGTGCCGGCGACGCGCCTGCGCCTCGATCCGCGGCTCGCATGACGGCCTCGTGGATTCCCTGGAGGAAACGTCTCGGGGGGAGGATACTGTGGTGGGACGTGCCCGATAAAGTGACCGATGTGCGACGTGGTGCCGGTGGACGAGGTGAACAGTATGGGTTGTTCGTCCATGCCACGACGGATTTCTGGGTGGTGCCTGCCGCTGGTCGAAGAACTGGGGGTCTGTGTTCTCCTGCTCGCCTCCGGTCGAGTCGCGGCCGAGCCGGTGGATTTCGTGCACGACGTGGTGCCGATCCTCAAGCGGCACTGTGCCGAGTGTCACCTCGGCGACGCCCGGCAGGGTGGGTTCTCGATGAACACGCGCGAGGCGCTCGTCGCCGGCGGTGACTCGGGCACCGCCGGGGTCGTCGCGCGTGACGCCGCCGCGAGTGAGCTCGTCGCCCGCATCACGAGCGACGACCCCGACCTGCGGATGCCGAGCGACGGGCCTCCGCTGCCCGACGCAGCGGTCGCCATGCTGCGGCGGTGGGTCGACGAAGGGGCCGCGTGGGAGGAGGGCTTCGCGTTCTCTGGCACCGCCTGGGAGCCGCCCCTGCGGCTCGCCGAAGTGACGCTGCCGCCGCCGCTCGACGGCCGCACCAATCCCGTCGATCGGATCGTGGACGCCTATCACGCGGCCCGTGGCCGCTCCCCCGCCCCGCGCTGCGACGACCGTACGTTCATCCGGCGCGCGAGCCTCGACCTGGTCGGCCTGCTGCCGGACGCCGACCGTGTCGCCGCGTTCGTCGCGGATCGAGATCCGGGCAAGCGTGCCCTGCTCGTGCGCGAGCTCCTGGACGACCGCGTGGCGTACGCCGAGCACTGGATGACGTTTTGGAACGACCTGCTCCGCAACGATTACGCCGGCACGGGCTTCATCACCGGGGGCCGCCGGCAGATCACGACGTGGCTGCACCGGGCGCTCGTCGACGACATGCCGTTCGACCGCTTCGTGCGGGAGCTCATCGCGCCGGGCGAGGCGTCACGGGGATTTTTGGACGGCATCGTCTGGCGTGGCGTCGTGAATGCGAGCCAGACGGTGCCAATCCAGTTCGCGCAGAACGTCGGACAGTCGTTCCTCGGGATCAACCTCAAGTGCGCGAGCTGCCACGACTCGTTCGTCGACCGCTGGACGCTCGCGCAGACCTACGATCTCGCGGCGGTCGCCTCCGACGCGCCGCTCGAGCTCCACCGCTGCGACAAGGCGACGGGTGCCAAGGCCACACCGGCGTGGCTGTTCGCTGAACTCGGCCAGATCGATGCGGCGGCGCCGCGCGACGAGCGGCTGCGGCAGCTCGCGGCGATCGTCACCGATCCCGGCAACGGCTGGCTCTCGCGGACGCTCGTCAACCGGCTGTGGCATCGTCTCATGGGACGCGGCATCGTCCACCCGGTCGACTCCCTGCGGACGACGCCCTGGAGCGCCGACCTGCTCGACATGCTCGCCGCGGACCTGGTCACGCACGATTGGCGCGTCACGCACGTGCTCGAGACGATCGCCACGTCGGAGGCGTACGGCGCCGCCACGCCGGCCACCGAGGCGCCTCCGGGGGCCGAGTACGTCTTCGAGGGGCCCCTGCCCCGCCGCATGACGGCCGAGCAGTTCATCGACGCGGTCTGGCAGCTCACCGGCACCGCACCGCTCAAGGGCGACGCCGAGGTCGTGCGCGTCGTCACGCCCGCGGACGCCCCCGCCCCGCCCGCGCCCGTGGCCCGGTGGATCTGGTCGAACGATCGGGCCGAGGCGGCGCCGAACGCGAAGCTCGCGTTCAGGAGGGCCGTCACGCTCGCCGAGCCAGCCGCCCATGCCGTGGTCGTGGCCGCATGCGACAACGCGTGCACCGTTTTCGTGAACGGCAGGAACGTGCTGCATGCGGAGGACTGGTCGAAGCCCGCGTGGCAGCCGATCGCGGCGACGCTCCGGAAGGGCGTCAACGAGATCGTCGTCGTCGCCGAGAACGCGGCCGCTGGCGGTCCGGCGGCCTTGCGGCTCGAGGTGCGGGCGCGGCTCGTCGATGGCACCGACGTCACGATCGCGACCGACGCTGCGGCGGACGATGCGACGGCGGGTGAATCGTGGCAGTGGACCGCGTCGCTGCCCAATGCCCGTGGACAGTATCCGAAGGACAAGGCTCCGACCGACTGGGCGCCGGCGGTGGCCGCCGCCAATCAGGGGATTTGGGCGGCGGGGGATGCGGCATTCGCGACGGCCGTCGCCGCGGCGGCGGTCTATGGTGACGTGCCGATGGTGCGAGCCGTGCTCGTGAAGGCGACGCCGCTGATGGCGTCGCTCGGACGGCCCAATCGCGATCAGGTGGTGACGAGCCGTCCGACCGACCTCACGACGCTCGAGGCGATCCTCATGGCGAACGAACAGTCGCTCTCCGACGCCCTCTCGGCCGGTGGTGCCCGCATTCTTGCGGCGCATGGCCCCGACCCCGGGCCGCTCGGCGACTGGCTCTTCGCCGCCGCGCTCGCCCGGCAGGCCACACCCGCGGAGGCCGACGTCGTCCGCGGGATGCTCGGCCCCGAGCCGACGGCGGAGCGGGTGGCCGACAGTCTCTGGTCGATCGTCATGCTCCCTGAGTTCCAGTTGATACGCTGAATCCACCCGTCCGACGTGCGGAGGCATTTTCGATGCAGACCCGACGCGAACTCCTGCGGCATCTCGCCGCCGCAGCGACCGCCACGCTCGCGTTGCCCGAGCCGCAGGCACGTGCGGACGGGCACGCTGGCGCGCTCGTCCATCCACCGGCGAAGGCCGACCAGATCATCGTCCTCTGGATGGCCGGCGGGATGGCGGCCCCGGACACGTTCGACCCGAAGAAGTACAAGCCGTTCGAGCCGGGGCTCGCGGTCGCCGACGTGATCAGCACGTTTCCGTCGATCCCCACCGCGATCGACGGCGTGCGCATCTGCGACGGCCTGCCGGAGATCGCCGCGGTGCTCGACCGGGCCACGCTCATCCGCTCGCACGTGCAGCCCGACCTCGGCAGCATCCTCCACTCGCGGCATCAGTATCACTGGCACACCGGCTACGTGCCGCCGCAGACGGTCGCCTGCCCCCACATCGGCGCCTGGATGGCCCGCGTGCTCGGCCCCGTCAATCCGATCATGCCGGCGTTCGTGAACATCGGCCAGCGACTCGAGGGGATCGGTGAGAACGAGGAGATCAAGGCATTCACGACGGCCGGCTTCTTCGGCAGCGAGTACGGCCCGATGAACCTGCCCTTCCCGGAGGAGGCGGCGGTCGCCGTGCGGCCGCCCAAGGGCATGGAGCCCGGGCGCTTCGCGGATCGCTACGAGCACTTCAAGCGGCTCGTGCGCGCCGCCCCGCATGCCGCCTTCACGAGCGATCACCATCAGGAGTCGATGCTCCGATCGCTCGAGAACGCCCACCGCCTCCTCGGAGCCAGGGAGCGGGAGGCGTTCGACATCACGCTCGAGCCGAAGGAGGTGCTGGAGCGGTACGACACCGGGCGATTCGGGCGTGGCTGCCTGCTCGCCCGACGGCTCGTCGAACGGGGGGTGCGCTACGTGGAGGTCACGACCGAGTACGTGCCCTTCGTCCACTGGGACACGCACGATCGCGGGCACGAGACGGTGGCCCGCCTGCACGGCGAGATCGACCGGCCGATCGCCGCGCTCATCCGCGATCTGGAGGCCGGCGGACTGCTCGACCGCACGCTCGTCGTCATCGCCAGCGAGTTCAGCCGCGACATGATCACCGAGGGGCAGCCGGGCTCGACCGCAGCCGATCAGGCGAACTCGCCCAAGGATTTTCTCCAGCTGCCGAACCACTACGGCCAGCACCGCCACTTCACCGGCGGGTCGACGGTCGTGCTCTTTGGCGGTGGCGTGAA
>DNLZ01000123.1:0-598 GCA_003488325.1 Planctomycetaceae bacterium | reverse complement strand
GCCGACGAACGGCCGTGCATGGCGATCGAGCATCCCGTCACCGTCACGGATCTCCACGCCACGCTCTTCACGCTTCTGGGTGTGAGCCCGAAGACCGTCTACGAGATCGAGGGGCGGCCGTTCTACGCGACCGAGGATGGCAACGGAAAGGCCGTGGAGGCGGTGATCGCATGAGTCGCTCCCCAGACCCGGCCATCGAGACGAGAACGAGGATGTCCCGGGCGTCCGCACGGTGGACGCTGCTGCTCGCGCTCGTGCCGACCGCGGCCGCTCGGGCCGCCGATCCCCCCGCGGTGCCCGAGGCCGAGCGGGTGCGGGTGATCGTGTTCGGGGCCCATCCCGATGACGCGGAGTACAAGGCGGGGGGCGTCGCGGCACTCTGGGCCCGTGCAGGACACGCCGTGAAGCTCGTCTCGGTGACCAACGGCGACATCGGCCACTGGGACATCGCCGGCGGTCCGCTCGCCCGGCGGCGCACGGCCGAGTCGGCGGCCGTGGCACGCACGCTCGGTGTGGCCTCCGAGGTGCTCGACATCCACGACGGGGAACTCGTGCCCTCGCTGGAGAACCGCCGCGCGATCACGCGGCTCATCCGGAG
>DNLZ01000200.1:10219-10423 GCA_003488325.1 Planctomycetaceae bacterium | reverse complement strand
CGTCGTCGACGCGGGGGCCGCCGTGCGCGCGATTCTCGATCTCGACGCGCTCGCGGCCGCCGCGGTGCCCGCGGAAGGCGAGCCCGTGCCGAGTCCGCCCGTGGAATCGCCCGCCCCTGCGCTGCCGCCCGCGGCGGATTTCGGCGACGTGCGCGGCACGGCCCACGCCGTCCGGATCCGATCCGGGGCGATCAGGCTCGACGG
>DNLZ01000200.1:9728-9913 GCA_003488325.1 Planctomycetaceae bacterium | reverse complement strand
GCTCGACGGCGAGATCGGCGACGGACGCTTCGGGGCCAGTGACGTCGACCTGTTCCGCGTGCACCTCGCGGCCGGCCAGCGGCTCGTGATCGACGTGGACGCCCGCACGGGCGGATCACGACTCGACAGCGTGGTGCGGGTGTTCTCGCGACACGGGCGTCGGCTCGCCGTCAACGACGATCACG
>DNLZ01000200.1:9104-9437 GCA_003488325.1 Planctomycetaceae bacterium | reverse complement strand
CTCGCCGTCAACGACGATCACGCCGGGGCGCCCGACAGCCACCTCGTCTTCGAGGCGCGGAGAAGCGGCGTCCACTACGTCGGCCTCTCCGGGTTCGGGAACGCCGCCTACGGCATCGCGCGGGGCGGCCGGCGCGGCCCCGGGTCCACGGGCGCCTACGCGTTGACGCTCACCTTCGACACGCCGCCGCCGTCCACGGCGCTGCACGTGTTCGGCTTCCCGGAGCGGGATCAGGCCACGAGGTCGGTGAGCACGTGGCCATGCACGTCGGTGAGGCGGCGCTGGATGCCGTTGTTGTAGACCGAGAGCCTCGTGTGATCGATGCCGAGCAGG
>DNLZ01000200.1:0-8811 GCA_003488325.1 Planctomycetaceae bacterium | reverse complement strand
CGTGTGATCGATGCCGAGCAGGTGCAGCGCGGTCGCGTGGAGGTCGTAGCAGAAGGTCGGACGCTCCGCGGCCTTGAAGCCGAGGTCGTCACTCGAGCCGTGGGCCGTGCCTCCCCTGATGCCGCCGCCGGCCATCCACACCGTGAACGCTCCGGCGTTGTGGTCGCGCCCCTTCCCCTGGGCCGCCGGCTGCCGACCGAATTCGGTCTGGCACATGACGAGCGTCGATTCGAGCAGCCCGTGGGCCTTGAGGTCGGCGAGCAGGGCGCTCGCGCCGCCATCGAGAATCGGCCCCCAGTAGCCGTGGTCGCGCACGAGGTCCTCGTGCGAATCCCAGTTGGGGCGGATCTTCTTCACGGCGGTGTTCTCGGCGCCGCAGTAGATCTGCACGAAGCGCACGCCCCGCTCCACCAGCCGCCGGGCGAGGAGGCACTGCCGGCCGAAGGGGCCGATGTCGGGATGGTCGAGCCGGTAGAGTGCCTCGACGCTCGCGGGCTCGCCCGAGAGGTTCGTCACCTCGGGTGCGGAGAGCTGGAGGCGGGCCGCGAGCTCGTAGGCGGCGATGCGGGCGGTCAGTTCCGTGGTGTCGGCCCGCGGGGCGAGATGTCGGGCATTGGCCATCGCGAGAAACGCGCGGCCCGCCTCGTCCCCGGCGACGAGCGCGGCGTGATCCGGTGACGCGACGAGGTCGGCGATCGGCGGACGCCCCTCGGCGGTCTCGATCACGGTGCCCTGGTGGATCGCCGGCAGGAACCCGGCGCCCCAGTTCACGGGACCACCCGGCGGCAGGCCCCTCGGGTCGGGGAGCACGACGAACGCCGGGAGATCCTCCGACTCGCTGCCGAGGCCGTAGGTGACCCAGGAGCCCATCGAGGGGAACCCGGGCAGGATGAACCCCGAGTTGGCCATGAACATCGCCGGGCCGTGGAGCGCCGTCTTGCTCTGCATGGAGTGGACGAAGGCCATCTCGTCGACGTGCGCGGCCAGGCCGGGGAGCAGGTCGCTCACCCAGCGGCCCGAGTCGCCATGCTGTCGAAACGGCCAGTAGCTCGGCTGGCAGTCGCCCGGCTTCGAGGCGAAGAACTGCACCGCGCCGGTCGTGTCGAACGGGGTGCCGGCACGGCGCACGAGCTCGGGCTTGTAGTCGAACGTGTCGAGGTGCGAGAGGCCGCCGGGGCAGAAGATGTTGATCACCGCGCGGGCCCGCGCGGGAGCCATCGGCGGCCTGGCGGCGAGCGGGTTGGGCGATCGGCGCGGCCCCTCCGCGGCCTCGGCGAGCATGGCGGTCAGGGCGACGCCGCCGAGGCCGCCGCCGAGATGCCAGAGCATGTCGCGGCGCGACACCGCGCCGTGTCGCAGGCCACAGGCAAACGCGTCGGCCGACATGGTTCAGTCCACGAAGAGGAATTCGTTCGTGTTGAGGAGCATCCGGCAGAACTGCGGCAGGCCTGCGGAGGTGACCAGCGCGACCGCGGCGGCCGCCTCCGCGTCCTCCGGCTCGCGGGCCAGCGCCAGCCGGTAGGCACGAACGACCTGCGCCGCCGGGTCGGGGCCCGCCTCCCGCTCGAGCCGGCGGGCCCAGTGCCCGGCCTGACGGAGCATGAAGTCGTTGTTCAAAAGCGCGAGGGACTGCAGCGCCGTCGTCGTTTCGAGTCGGGCCGGCGCGAGGTTGGCTGGGTTCGGGCAGTCGAGTGTCGTCAGGAATGCATGCGGGGTGCTGCGGACGACGAAGCGGTAGATGCTCCGCCGCCAGAGGTCGGGCGTGTCGGGCGTCACGTAGCGGTAGACGGGCGCGTAGGCCTCCTCGTAGTCGAAGTCGCGGTAGCCGGGACCGTGCATCGCGTCGTTGAGGCAGCCGGAGACGGCGAGCGTCGCGTCGCGCAGGCTCTCGGCGTCGAGCCGTCGAGGGGAGTGACGCCAGAGCAGGCGGTTGTCCGCATCGACCGCGAGCGCCGCCGCGGCGTCGGGCACGCCGACGCTCCGCTGCCGGTAGGCGTGGCTCGTGCAGATGAGCCGGTGCAGCGCCTTGAGCGACCAGCCGCGCGCGGCGACCTCGGACGCGAGCCAGTCGAGGAGCTCGGGATGCGACGGTCGGCCCCCTCCCAGCCCGAGGTCGCTCGGCGTGTCCACGAGCCCGACGCCGAAGTGGTGATGCCAGAGGCGATTGACGATCACGCGGGCCGTGAGCGGGTTGTGCGGCGACGTGATCCAGTCCGCGAGCGCGGCCCGCCGCATGCCGTCGGACAGGGAGGCGTCGCCGAACCTCGCCGGCAGGCCGGCGAGGAGCGAGATCGTCCCCGGCCCCACCTCGTCGCCCGACACCTCCGGATTGCCCCGGAGGTGTACCCGCACCGCGGGCGGCGCGGCGGTCACCGGCCCGAAGACCTTGTCGGAGTCGCGGAGCGACTTCACCTCCTCCTCGAGTGCCGCCAGGCGTGCCTCGGCGGCCGCGAGCGCCTCGCGCCGCCCTGCGTCGAGCGACGGCGTCGTCCCCTCGATGCCCGGATCGCCGAAGAAGACCTGGTCCATGCCGATCCCGTTGCCGCCGTCCGTGGCGACGAGCGTCAGGAACCGCGCGCCCGCTGGCAGCGAGACGTCGAGCGGCACGCCTCCGTCGTCGCGGCCGACGCGTCCCGCGGCCATTCGCTCGCCATCGACGAACACGAAGTAGTCGGCGCCCGCCTGCGGCGTCGTGCCGCCGTAGCCCACGACGGCGCGGAACCTCGGACGCTCGAGGTCGATGCCGGCGAGAATCTCGGCCAGGTCGAACGTGATCCCGGCGTTGGCATGCAAACCGAGCAGCGTGTGGCCGCGGGCGGCGTAGTCGACGTCGCCGAGCGTCGTGGCATGCTGCCGCGCGACCGGCCCGTTGCGGATCGCATCCCAGCCCGCCCGGCTCGTCTCGGGGATCCCCTGCACCGTCAGGCCGGTGGTGGTCACCGGCACGTCGCCGGGCCCGTCGGGGATGAACACCGCGTGCACGCGCTTCGTCGGTCCGGGCTTCGGCGCGTTGACCGTGATGGCCGACAGGAATCCGCCGGTTTTCACCTCGACCACCCGGCCGTTGCGGGCGTCGATCCCGGCGCCCCTGGTGCCGTTGCCGCGGCCGTCGCCCCCGCCGACGATGTCGGCGAGATCGAGCGGCCTCCCCGCGAGCGCATGCACCTCGGCCCGGGCGGCCGCCACCGCGGCGTTCACCTCGGCGCGGCGTTTCGTCGCCCGGTCGTGGTCGGCACGGCTCGTCGGGGCATCCCCGCGCGTGACGCCGGCGAACACGGCGACGAGCGCGTAGTAGTCGCGCTGCGGCACCGGGTCGAGCTTGTGGTCGTGGCAGCGGGCGCAGTTGATCGTCACGCCGCAGGCCGCCGACATCACCTGCGTGACCATGTCGTCGAGATCGTCGGCCCGTGCCTGGCGACGCAGGACGTCGCTTTTGGTTTCGACCTGGCCGACGAAGTCCCATGGGCCGGCGGTGAGGAACCCCGTGGCCACGACGTGATCCGGGTCGTCCGGGGCGGTCACGTCGCCGGCGATCTGCCGCCTGAGGAACTCGTCGTACGGAAGGTCGCGGTTGAGCGCGTCGATCACCCAGTCGCGATACCGCCAGGCATTGGGCCGCAGCTGGTCGCGCTCGAAGCCGTGGGTGTCGGCGTAGTGGGCGATGTCGAGCCAGTGGCGGGCCCAGCGCTCGCCGTAGTGGGGCGACGCGAGGAGCCGGTCGAGAAGGGCGTCGTAGGCGTCGGGGGACTCATCGGCGAGGAAGGTCGCCACGTCTTCGGGCGCGGGCGGCAGGCCGAGCAGATCGAAGGACAGCCGGCGGATGAGCGTGCGCCGATCGGCCTCGGGCGCCGGCGCGAGGCCCTTCTCGGCCAGCGTCTCCTGGAGAAAGCGATCGATCGCGTTGCCGGTCGGCCAGCCGTTCCGTCGCGGTGGTACGGCGGGCCGCGTCACGGGCTGCCATGCCCAGTGGTCCAGCCGCGGGTCGCGGTCGGTCGCGCGAGCGGTGCGATCGAACTCGGACTCGGGCCACTCCGCTCCGGAATCGATCCATGCGGTGAGAAGCTGCACCTCGGCGGGGGAGAGCCGCGCGCCGTCGGGCGGCATCATCGTCTCGTGGTCGGTGCTCGTGATCCGTCGGATGAGCTCGCTTTCGGCGGCCTTGCCCGGCACGATCACCGCACCGAAGTCACCCCCCTGAAGCGCCCGGTGCCGCACGTCGAGCCTCAGGCCGCTCTCCTGGGTCTCGGGGCCGTGGCACGCGGCGCAGCGGGCGACGAGCAGCGGACGGATCGACTCCTC
This sequence comes from Planctomycetaceae bacterium, assembly GCA_003488325.1. Classification (GTDB taxonomy): domain Bacteria; phylum Planctomycetota; class Planctomycetia; order Pirellulales; family UBA1268; genus QWPN01. The sequence continues at coordinate 4,512 of DNLZ01000200.1, read as the reverse complement.
GATCGGCGCGGCTGCGACGGCGCCTGCGGCACGACCGAGCGTTGCGGTGGCGAGCAGGATGACCGCGCGGTGCGTCGAGCCGCGGGGCCGTCCGGTGGTGATGGGCATGCCGACCTCCCAACGCGCGGCTCGGGATGCGCGGGCGCGCGCGACCGAAGTCCGTTGCAGTGTAGGCCCGGCCAACTTATCATACAAGTTGTGGGTTGTGGGCGCCGGCACGTGGTCGGTGCCCGAGCCGGGCGGCCGTGCGCGTCGGCGCGGCCCGGGTGGTGGCTGTGCGACGGGAAGAGCGATGACCGCGACGCCGCGCACGATCTCGACGCCCCGAGCGCCCGTGAAGGTGCGACGCGGCGCGGTGATCACGCCGGCCCGGGACCTCGTCGACCAGGTCGTGACGCACCTGCGCGCGCGCATTCTCGCGGGCGACCATGCCGTCGGCGGGGCGCTGCCGAGCGAAGGCGACCTTGCGGAGTCGTTCGGCGTGTCGCGCACGGTGATCCGCGAGGCGATGCGGAGCCTCCGTGCCCAGGGGCTCGTCGTCATGAGCCAGGGCGCCCGGCCGCGTGTGGCGGAGGTCGATGCCCGGCCCACCGTCGAGTCGCTTTCGCTCCTGCTCGCGCGATCGCGAACGACGCTCCTCGGCCTGACGGAGGTGCGACGGCCGCTCGAGACGGAGATCGCCCGCCTCGCCGCGACCCGCGCGACCGCGGAGCAGATCGCGACGCTCTGCGACGCGAACGCCGAGCTCGAGCGTGCGACGACACTCGAGCGGCGTGTCGCCGCCGACGTGCGGTTTCACGATCTGCTCGCCGTGGCCACGGGCAATCCCGTGTTCGGCGTGCTGCTCGGCACGCTCGGCGGGCTCCTCGTGGAGTCGCGGCGACGCACGATCCGCGCGGCCGGTGTGGACCCCGCCCTCATCGGCCACCGCGAGATCCTCGCCGCCGTCGATCGTCACGATCCGGCCGCCGCCGAGGCGGCGATGCGCCGGCATCTCGACTGGGCGGAGCGTGACATCCGGGCCGACACACGAGCACGTATCCGGGCGACGTCCGCCGCAGGGGCGGATGAATCGTGACCGCGGTGCCGCGCGGGTCGTTCGATCACCGCGTGAAGCGGTGCACCATCACGTGCCGGTAGGTCTCGCCCGGAGCGAGTCGCACCGAGGGCCACTCGGGGCGGTGGATCGAATCGGGGTGCTTCTGGGTCTCGAGGCAGAGGCCGGCGTTGGGGCCGTAGACCGCGCCCGCCTTGCCACGCAGCGAGCCGTCGAGAAAGTTGCCCATGTACACCTGGACGCCCGGCTGGTCGGAGCGCACCTCGAGCGTGCGGCCACTCTTGGGATCCCTGAGGATCGCCGCGGTACGGAGCGTTCCGTCGGGCCGCCAGTCGCGCACCACGTAGTCGTGATCGACGCCGCGCGGCACGCCGGGTCCCGCGTCGGGAGGCAGCGCCTCGATCGCCGTGCCGACGCGCCTCCACGGGGCGAGTTCGGGGCGGAAGTCGAAGGGTGTCCCCTGCACCGGGGCGAACACGCCGGTCGGGATGCTGCCGGCATCCACCGGCAGGTACTGGTCGGCGTTCACCGCCAGTTCGTGGCCGGCGACGGAGCCCGAGGCCTGGCCCGCGAGATTCCAGTAGGAGTGATGCACGAGGTTGACGATCGTGGGCGCGTCGGTGGTCGCCTCCATCTCGACGATGAGCTCGCCCTCCGTCGTGAGCGTGTAGGTCGCCCGCGCCGTGAGTCGCCCCGGATAGCCTTCGTCGCCGTCGGGTGACACGAGCGTGAACTCGACGGCGGGGCCGCGTTCGCCCACGTGCGGCCGGGCCGACCAGAGCTTCTTGTCGAATCCCACGAGCCCGCCATGCAGGTGATTGGGGCCGTTGTTGGTCGCGAGCCGGTACGTCGTGCCGTCGAGGACGAAGGCGCCGCCCGCGATCCGATTGCCGCACCGCCCCACGGTCGCGCCGAAGTAGGGATGGGTGCCGACATAGCCGGCGAGGTCGTCGAAGCCGAGCACCACGTCGGTCGCCGGGTCGCCGGCATTCCGACCGGGCACGAGGAAGCTCGTGAGGATCGCGCCGAAGTCGGTGACCGTGGCGCGAAAGCCGCCGGCGTCGAGGGTGAAGAGCCGCGCTTCACGGCCGTCGGGCAGCGCTCCGAAGACGCGCGCGGCCGGCTCGGCAGGACGCGCCGCGGCGGCGGGTGGGACATCCGTCATCGGTGGCTCCGCGGCGGAGGGCGGGATCGGGGTCCCGAGCCAGGCGAGCATAGCGGCCAGCACGCCCCCGACCATGCGCCGCAGGCATGGAGGTCGTCGCACCGCCTTGCCGTCACGCGGCGTCACGCCGCCTGCTGCACACCCTTCGCACCGGCACGCTGCGGCTTCGCCGCGGCGGTCTCCGCCTCCGCCTGACGCTGTTCGATCCATCCGTCCACGCTCCACGGACCACCCCCGAACGCGGCGAGGGCGAGCAGGCCGCCGCCGATCGCCATGTTCTTCATGAACTGGATGATCTGCAACTGCCGCTGTCCCGGATCACTGAACTGCCAGAAATCGTGGAAGTAGAACGTCGCCGCACCGAGGAAGCAGAAGAGAAACAGCGCCCCCATGCGGGTCCAGGCGCCGAGGATGAGCGAGATGCCGCCAAGCACCAGCAGCCCGATCGCGCCGAAGAGCGCGAACTTCGGATTCGGCACCCCCTCGGCAGCCATGTAGGCCGCGGTCTCCTGAAACTGCGGAATCTTGTTGCCCACGGCGCTCATGAGAAAGATCGCCGTCAGCATCAGCCGCGCGAGGAGGGCCGTGAAGCCCTGCACCGCCGCCGCCAGGTGTGCCATGGAGGAACTCCTTCTCCGGCCTGTCATCCGGACCGTCGACTCACCCGTCGTCCGGTCCGCGGCCCGGGCCCGCGGCGGTCGCCGGCCGATCCCCGCGGAATGGCCGCATGGTCGTCAAACCGCGGCGGGCGGGGCAAGGCCAACTGCCGGCTGATCGCGGGTGATGCAGTGGAGGCCCCCGCGACCGCGAACGAGGACGCCGCACTCCACGGGCACGACGAGCCGGCCGGGAAATGCCTGTTCGAGCGTCGCCAGGGCGGGCTCGTCGGTCGGGCTCCCGAAGACGGGCACGGCCACCACGCCGTTGGCGACGAGGTAATTGAGGTGGCTGGCGGGAAGCTGGACGCCTGCGAATGCGAAGCGGGGCGGGATCTCGACCGGGATGACGTCGAGGGGGCGGCCGCGCGCATCGACCAGTGAGCGGAGCAGCGCGAGGTTGGCCTCGAGCGGCTCGTGGTTGGGGTCGAGCGGGTCGCTCTGCCGGGCGGCGAGCACCCGGCCCGGGGCGACGAATCGTGCCAGCTGATCGATGTGCCCGTCCGTGTCATCGCCCGCGAGTTCGCCTCCCGTCCAGAGCACGCGCTCCACGCCGAGCATCGCGGTCAGCACCCGCTCGAGGGCCGTCCGATCGAGGCCGGGATTGCGCCGCGCATCGACGACGCACCGCTCGTTGACCAGGAGCGTGCCGTCGCCGTCCGTCTCGATCGCGCCCCCCTCGAGCACGATGCCCCCGTCGAACACGGGCAGGCCGAGCCGCCCGGCGAGCGCGCGCGACACGCGGGCGTCGTCGTCCCACGGCGGATACTTTCCCCCCCACGCATTCCACCGGAACGTCACGGCGGCCGGCGGCAGTGCGGAGCCGGACGGTGGCAGGAGAAAGACCGGTCCGGTGTCGCGCAGCCACGCGTCGTTCGTCGCGATCTCCTCGAACTCGACGCCGCCGACGTCGGCCAGTCCGCGCCGTGCCGCGGCCAGCGGCTCTCCCGCGGCGAGGATCCGCACCGGCTCGTGCGCCGCGATCGCCCGGGCGATCGTCGCGAAGACCGGCGGCACCTCGGCGAAGTCGCCGAGCCACGTCGCGCGGCGATGCGGCCACGCGAGGAAGGTCGCGAGGTGCGGCTCCCATTCGGCCGGGAGCCGATAGCCGAGGTCGGCCGGTGTGGGGGGCAGGGAGGACATGGTGGCCGGCGGGCGGGCTGCGGGGCCCTCACGAACTCCAGCGCTTGAGCAGGTCGTCGTACGCGTCGATCCGCCGGTCGCGGAAGAACGGCCACCGGGTGCGCGACCACTCGATCCGCCCGAGGTCGCACTCGCAGACGACGGTGGTGGGTGCGTCGTGAGGCGCCTTGACGAGGCATTCCCCGTTGGGCGCGTAGACGACGCTCGCTCCCCAGAAGCGCAGCGGCCCCTCGCGGCCCGTGCGGTTGACCGCCACCACGAACACGCCGTTGGCGATCGCATGGCTCCTGAGCATGGTGTCCCACGACTCGTACTGCTCCCGATGGAGCGATTCCTCGCCGTCGAGCCAGCCGATCGCCGTCGGATAGAAGAGCGCTTCGGCGCCCGCCATGGCGGTGAGCCGCGCGGCCTCCGGATACCACTGATCCCAGCACACCAGCGGCCCGACCGCCAGCCGGCTGGGGGGGACGCTCATGAAGCCCGTGTCGCCG
>DNLZ01000351.1:2265-5320 GCA_003488325.1 Planctomycetaceae bacterium | reverse complement strand
ATGGCCCGACAGCGGTCAGGCCAGCAGCTCGCGCACCACCCGCTGTGGCTCGACGCCGGTCAGCCGTTGGTCGAGCCCTTGAAACTTGAACGTGAACCGCTCGTGGTCGATCCCCATGAGATGGAGGATCGTGGCGTTGAAGTCGTTGATGTGCACCGGGTTCTCGACGATGTTGTAGCTGAAGTCGTCGGTCTCCCCGAACGACACGCCGCCCCGCACGCCGCCGCCGGCCATCCACATGCAGAAGTTCCGCGGGTGGTGGTCACGGCCGTAGGTCTCCTTCGTCAGCGTGCCCTGCGAGTAGACCGTGCGGCCGAACTCGCCGCCCCACACGACGAGCGTCTCGTCGAGCAGGCCGCGATCCTTGAGGTCTTCGACGAGCGCCGCCGTCGCCTGGTCGGTGTCGAGGCACTGGGCCGCGAGATCCTTCGGCAGGTTGCCGTGCTGGTCCCAGCCGCGGTGGAGAATCTGCACCGCCCGCACGCCGCGCTCGACGAGCCGCCGCGCGAGCAGGAGCGAGTGGGTGAACGAGCCGGGCTTCTGCACGTCGTCGCCGTAGCGGGCCAGCGTGCGGGCGCTCTCGCCCGAAAGATCGACGAGCTCGGGCACGCTCGCCTGCATCCGGAACGCCATCTCGTACTGCGCGATCCGCGTGCGGATCTCGGGATCGCGATACCGCTCGAAGCCACGCTCGTTGAGCCGGCCGAGGGCGTCGAGCATCCGCCGGCGGTCCGCCCGCTCGACGCCGTCGGGATTCGGCAGGTAGAGCACCGGATCGCCCGACCCACGCAGCGCGACGCCCGCATGTCGCGTGGGGAGAAAGCCGCTCGACCACATGCGCGTGAAGAGCGCCTGCGACGGATTGATGTCGGGCAGCGGCGTGAAGACGACGAACGACGGCAGGTCGTCGTTCTCGCTGCCGAGTCCGTAGGAAAGCCAGCTGCCGAGGCTCGCCTTGCCCGGGATCTCACTGCCGGTCATCACGAACGTGCAGGCCGGATCGTGGTTGATGGCGTTGGTGTGGACGGTCTTCACGAGCGCGAGGTCGTCGACGATCCGCGACGTGTGGGGCAGGAGATCGGCGTTGATCCAGCGGCCGCACCGTCCCGCCTGCTCGAAGCGGAACTTTGACGGAGCGACCGGGAACCGCTTCTGGCCGCTCGTCATCGTCGAGAGCCGCTGGTCGCCGCGGACGCTCGCCGGGATGTCCTGGTCGAAATACTCCTGCAGCTTCGGCTTGTAGTCCCAGAGGTCGATCTGGGAGGGGCCGCCGTTGGTGTGGATGTAGATCACCGCCTTGGCCCGCGGCGCATGGTGAGGCAGCCCCGGCAGCGGCGGATGCACGCGGGCAGGCGGCGTCGCGGATGCGTCGAGCGCGGCCCCCGAGACACGCCTGGTTTCGAGCATGGAGAGCGCCGCCGCCCCGATGCCGACGCCCGTGCCGCCGAGGAACGCCCGGCGGGCGATCGCCGTCCGCACGGCATCGGCTTCGCTCGATCGATCGAACATGGGTCGCATCTCAACGTCTCCTCAGGGTCATCATCGAGGTTCGTGCCCCGTCGCTCGCAACGCGCGCTCAGTTCCGCATCAGCGTCTCGTCAAGATTCAGCATCGTGTTGGCGAGCAGCGTCCACGACGCCAGTTCCTCGGTGGGCAGCCGCGCAGGGGGCTTCGACTCCCCGTGCGCGATGAGCCTGGCGGCCGCCGGGGAATCCGCGGCGTACCGCGACCGATGCGCGGCCAGCGACGCCGTGAGCACCTCGCGCTCGGCGGGCTCCGGCCGCCTCGCGAGCACCGCGGTGAAGAGCCAGTCGATCCGCGCCGCGTCGTCGTCGCCACCCTCGGAGAGAGCCCGTGCGGCCAGCGCCCTGGCCGCCTCCACGTGCTGCACGTCGTTCATCAGCTGCAGCGCCTGCAACGGCGTGTTGCTCCGCTCGCGGCGGGCGCAGAACTGCTCCCGGTTGGGAGCGTCGAAGTTGGCCATGAACGGGGGCGGGGCCGTGCGCTTGAGGAAGGTGTAGAGACTGCGGCGGTAGAGCGCGTCGCCCGAGTCCCGCGCGTACTTCGCCGTGTTCGATCCGGCGAAGCCGACAGGCTCCCAGATGTTGTCGGGCTGATAGGGCTTCACGCCCTTGCCGCCGAACGTCCGCACGAGCAGCCCCGACACGGCGAGCGCGTTGTCTCGAATCTGCTCGGCATCGAGGCGGATGCGCGGGCCCCGCGCGAGCAGCCGGTTCTCGGGATCGCGCTCGAGCTGGTCCGGCACGGCGTGGCTCGCCCGACGGAAGGCCCGGCTCGTGACGATCATCCGCACGAACCGCCGCGTGTCCCAGCCGCCGTCGCGGTACTCGACGGCGAGCCAATCGAGCAGATCGGGATGGCTCGGCGGCTCACCCTGCAGCCCGAAGTCCTCGCTCGTCTTCACGAGCCCCGTCCCGAAGAACTGCTGCCAGAGCCGATTGGCGGCGACCCTCGCGGTGAGCGGCTGATCGGCACGCATGAGCCACTCGGCGAGGTCGAGCCGGGAGGGCGGCCGACCCTCGACGGCGGGCAGCGGCGGCAGGAAGGCCGGCGTGCCGCGATCCACCTTGTCGCCGGGTTTGTCGTACGCCCCGCGCTGCATCACGAAGCTGTCGCGCATCTGCGGCAGATCGTTGAAGACGAACGTGCGGACGATCCGGCCGTCGAGCCCATCGCGGGCCTTCTGCGCCTCGTCACGGGCGGTCACGGCGGCCGTGACCTCGGCCGGCCGGTCGCGCCAGACGGCTGCCAGCCAGTGGGCCCGCACGCGGGCGACGTCCTCGGGCTTGGTCGTCTTCTCGGGGCCCTCGCGCACGAGCCCCTGAAGCGCCGCCGGCACGTCATCGAGCTTCTTCTCGCCGGTCCGCTTCTTCCACCACGCGGCGAGCGAGCGACGCTCGTCCACGGTCGGGTCGTCCCGCGTCACCGCGCCGACGAGATCCCAGCGCACGTGCCCGTCGCACTGCGTGAGCGCGAAGCCCGCGAGCTTCGCCCCGGCGGCCAGGCCCACCTGCGAGGCCGGGACCGCGATCCG
>DNLZ01000351.1:0-1864 GCA_003488325.1 Planctomycetaceae bacterium | reverse complement strand
TCGCCCCACACGGCCCGGTGCTTCCACGCGTCGGTGTGGAACTGGAGCATGACGGCCTTCGGTGGCGCTGCGGGGTCGAGCCAGACGTGCGCGAACAGCTCCGCATCGGGACCCAGCACCAGCGGCTCGGCGCCGCTCGAGTAGAAGTCCTGCCCGACCCCCTCGGCCGTCCGTTCGAGGCTGCGCTGGCCCGACTTCACGCCACCCGCTGCATCCGCGACGAGCCACGCGGTCGTGGCTCCGGCGGACTGCACGGCGGCTTTCGGGGGGAAATCGTCGTCGAGCCAGATGGTCTCGCTGACGATGGGCTCGGGCTTTGGATCGAGCGTCGCGGGGTCCGTGTAGGCGATCTTGCTCACGATCTCGTCCACGGCCGTCCGCAAGCCCGGCAGGCGGGCGTCGAGGTCGGCGAGCTGCCGCTCCTCGTCGCCCGTCGGCAGCTGGATCGTCGGTGCGGTCGTCGCGATGTTGCCGTCGAAGCCCGGATCGGCGGCCGAGTTGAAGAAGGCGTAGAGCGAATAGAACTCGCGGGCCGAGAGCGGATCGAACTTGTGGTCGTGGCAGACGGCGCACTGCCCCGTGAGACCCAGCCACACGTTCGTGAGCGTGGCCGTGCGATCGACGGAGTAGCGAAAGAGGAGCTCGTCGTTGATCGAGCCCCCCTCGCTCGTCGTGACGTTGCAGCGCGAGAAGCCGGTGGCCGTCCGCTGGTCGCGGGTGGCGTTCGGCAGGAGGTCGCCCGCGATCTGTTCCACGGTGAACCGGTCGAAGGGCATGTTGGCGTTGAAGGCGCGCACGACCCAGTCGCGGTACGCCCACATCTGCCGCTCGTTGTCGAGATGGAGGCCGTGCGTGTCGGCGTAGCGTGCGGCATCGAGCCAGTGCCGGGCCATCTCCTCGCCGTGATGCGGACTGGCGAGCAGCCGGTCGACGAGCTTCTCATAGGCGTCGGGCGACGGGTCGGCGACGAAGATCGCGACCTCGTCCCGTGTGGGCGGCAGGCCCGTGAGTGCGAACGTCACGCGACGGATGAGCGTGGCCCGGTCGGCCTCGCCATGCCCGGTCAGCCCCTCGGCCGCGAGCCGCGCGTCGAGAAATCGGTCGATCGGCGCGGCCGTCGCATCGCCCGCCGGAACCTCCGGCCGCACGAGCGGCTCGAACGACCAGTGCTTTTCGTAGACCGCCCCGGCGGCGATCCACCGCTCGAGCAGGTCCTTCTCCGCGTCGGAAAGCGACTTCTTCGTGTGCGGCGGCGGCATCACGACGTCGGGATCCGTCGCCCGGATCCGCACCGCGACGGCGCTGGCAGCCGCATCGCCGGCGACGACCGCCCGCACGCCACTCTCGAGCGCCCGGGTCGCCGCCTCGGCGGAGTCGAGCCGAAGCCCCGCCTCCTGGGCGCCGGGTCCATGACAGGCGTAGCAATTTTCGGCGAGGATCGGCCGGATGTCGCGATCGAACCGGATCGTCGCATCGGCTCCCGGCGACACCCCCGCAACCGCGGCCAATGCTCCGGCGAGAACGAAAACCCGGTTCGCTCGCCCCGCACCCTGACCTGACGAGACGCTCATGACGAATCGGTCTCCTTCGGGCGCAACGGTCGCGGCCCCCACGGGAACCTCCGTCGCCAGCGGGGGCTGAGACACCGTCGGGCCGGAAACAAGAACCAGCAGCGAACCAAAGTATAGCCGCGAAAACCCGCCAACCCCGCCCAACGCCCGGCTGCAGCGGCCGCCCCGGCCGCGCCGCAGCCAAGTCCACCCGCGGAGCGCATCGAGATGGCTCCCGACTCACGCGTCACCCCGCCCAACAACCGGCTGCAGCGGCCGCCCCAGCCGCGCTGCAGCCAAAGCCACCCGCGGAG
>DNLZ01000129.1 GCA_003488325.1 Planctomycetaceae bacterium | reverse complement strand
GCCTCGAAGGGCTCGGCTTCGACCGCGGGACGGACGCCCCGGCGCTGGCGGCAGCCGGCGGCGTGGTGGCCTACCTCTCCGAGAACGAGCCGGCGGCCGTCACGCGCATCGAGACGCTCGGCGCCTGGCGACCCGGGCACCGGATGGAGATCGACGAGGCCACGCGCCGCAGCCTCGAACTCGTCCGAGCCGCCGCCACCGGCCGACGCGAGGGCTCGCTCGTCGGCGTGCTCGATCGCACGCGGACGCCGCTCGGGGCCAGGCGTCTCGCGGAATGGCTCGTGGCGCCGCTCGTCGACGTCGTCGCGATCGACGCACGGCTCGATGCCGTGGCGGCGCTCGTGGACGACCCGTCGCTCGCCGCCGGCCTGGCCGAATCGCTCGCGGACGTGGGCGACCTCGAACGGCTCATCGGCCGCGTCGTCACCGGCCGGGCCGGCCCACGCGATCTCGAGCGCATCGGTCGTGCCGCCGCGGTGCTCCCGTCGCTCCGGGAGCGGCTCGCGGCCCGCGACGGGCTTCTCGGATCGCTCGGAGAAGCGATCGATCCCTGCGCGGACGTCGCCGAGCGGATCGCCCGCACGCTGCGGGACGGCTGCCCGATCCATCACCGCGAGGGCGGCTTCATCCGCCCCGGCTTCGACCGTGCGCTCGACGAACTCGTCGAACTTGCCAGCGGTGGCAAGGAGTGGATCACCCGCTATCAGGCCGCGCAGATCGAACGCACCGGCATCGCGTCGCTGAAGGTGGGCTACAACCGCGTGTTCGGCTTCTTCCTCGAGGTCGGTCGCACGCATGCGGCGCGGGTGCCGGCCGACTACGTCCGCAAGCAGACGGTGAAGAACGCCGAGCGCTACACGACGCCCGAGCTCGACGAGCGGCAGCGACAGGTGCTCGGCGCCGAGGACGAGGCCGTGCGGCGCGAGACCGTCCTGCTCGACGCGCTCCGCGACTTCGTCGCCGCGGAGCGCGCGAGGCTCGACCGGGCGGCGGCCGTGATCGCCGACCTCGACGCGCTCGTGTCGCTCGCGGTCGTGGCCCGATCGCGTGGCTGGGTGCGGCCGGAGGTCGATGCGGCCGGCGCGCTCGTGGTCGAGGCGGGACGCCACCCGGTCCTCGAGGAGATGCTCCCGGCCGGCTCCCTCGTGGCGAACGACCTCGCGCTCGAGGCCCGCACCGGGGACGAGGCCGCCGGTCCGGCGGGTCCGGCGATCCTGCTCGTCACCGGGCCGAACATGGGGGGCAAGAGCACGTTCATCCGCCAGGCCGCGCTCGTCACGGTGCTGGCCCAGGCGGGCAGCTTCGTGCCTGCGGCGCGGGCCCGCGTGGGCGTCGTCGATCGGCTCTTCGCGCGGATCGGCGCCGGCGACGACCTCGCCCGCGGGGCGAGCACGTTCCTGGTCGAGATGGAGCAGACGGCACGCATCCTCAATCGCGCGACCGCCCGCAGCCTCGTCATCCTCGACGAGGTGGGACGGGGCACGAGCACGCACGACGGCCTCGCCATCGCGCAGGCGGTCGTGGAGCACCTGCAGGCGCGGGTGGGATGTCGCACGCTGTTCGCGACCCACTACCTCCAGCTCGCCGCGCTCGAACGCCTCCCCGGCGTCGGCAACGCCCAGGTGCTCGTCCACCGCGACGGCGACCGGCTCGTCTTCCTCCACCGCGTCGCGCCGGGGGCGGCCGATCGCAGCTGGGGCGTGCATGTCGCGCGGCTGGCGGGCGTGCCCGGCCCCGTCATCGATCGCGCCCGCGACCTGCTCCTCGCCCTGGAGGCCGACGGTGCGTCCCCGCAGCCGAGGCCCCGGCGGCGCCTGACGGCAGCCGAGCAGAAGTCGCTCTTCGAATAGGTCAGCCGCGGGGCGGTCAGCCGCACTGCTTCATCGCGTCGCGCGGCGTGCCGGCCGCGACCAGTTCCGGCTGGAGCCGCGGGGCGGCGACCGTCGCGTCGTCGGGAGCCAGCGTGACGGCGATGCTCTTGTACGCGGGCGTCCGCGAGAGCGGGTCGGCCGACTTCGGCACGAGCACGTTGCACTCCGGGTAGTACATCGCCACGCATCCCGGTCGGATCTGCTCGAAGGCCGACACGATCCGGCCCCGCATCTCGCCCGCCGTGCTCGAGATCCGGCAGCGACCTCCGGCCGTGAGGCCGTAGCGGGTGATGTCGTCGGGATGGACGAGGACGATGTCCCGACGCGTCTGGTTGCGGTAGAGATCCTCCTCCTCGTAGACGACGGTGTTGAACTGCCCCTCGCTGCGAATGGTCATGAGCATGAGGCCGGCGGGAGCCGGGGGGAGGTCGTGCACGACGAGATGGGCGCGGCCGTCGTCGGTGGGGAAGTGCGGCGTGTCGAGCGCGCGTCCCGGGATCGAGAACTCCTGCCGCGTGCGGTCGATCTCGGCGATCTGCTCGAGCCCCGGCACGATCGCCGCGATCGCCCGCCGGATGGTGCTGGTGTGGGCCATGTCCCGCCAGCGGACCGGTCCCCCCTCGCCGAGCACGCGGCTGGCAAGATCGGCGATGATCTCGACTTCCGCGCGCGGCCCGACGTGCCGCGGTGGGCCGCCGTCGGAGAGCCTGACGTAGCTGAACATGCTCTCCTGCGTGGAGGGCTCCGGCTCCTCGTCCCGCGCGAGCACGGGGAGGATGATCGTCTCCTCGGCGCCGAGGCCGCCCGCGTGGCCGGTGTTCAACGACGTGCTCAGGTAGACGACGGTGTCGATCCGGCCCATTGCCCGACCGGCGAACGTCGCATCGGGACTCGCGCCCCAGAGGTTGCCCCCCAGGCAGAGGGCGAAGCGCATCTCGCCCCGGTCGGCCGCCTCCAGGCAGTCGAGCGTGTCGTAGCCCTTCATCGTGGGGAGCGCCACGCCGTAGTGTCGCTCGAGCCGGTCGAAGATCGCCTTCTTGAGCGTGGGCGTGACGCCCACGGTCCCCATGCCCTGGATGTTGGAGTGGCCCCGGATCGGCTGGAGCCCCGCACCCGGCCGGCCCACCATGCGGCGCATGAGGGCGAGGGCGGCGATCGCCTGCACGGTCGCCGCGCCATGGAGGTGGTGCGTCACGCCCATCGTCCAGGCGAAGACGGCCCGCTTCGCCGCGGCGTACTGGCGGGCGAGGTCGTCGATGACGGGCTTCGCGACGCCGCTCTTCGCCACGATGTCGTCCCATGCGAGGCCGTCGAGCCGGGCGGCAAGCTCGGCCCAGCCCGTGCAGCGCTCGCGGAGAAAGCCCTCGTCCACGATCGCGTCGTCCGGGGCAGCCCGCGGCGACTCGGCCTGCATCTCCCGCAGCCGCTTCATGAGACCGTAGACGAGCGCGAGGTCGCCCCCGACCCAGGGCTGCACGTAGGTGCTCGCGATCTCGGCGCCGAAGAAGAGGGCCCACGGATCGCTCGGCACCGAGAAGTTCACGAGCCCGGTCTCGACGATCGGATTGACGACCACGACCTTGCCGCGTCGCCGTCGCACGGTCATGAGCGTGCGCATCATGCGCGGATGATTGCTCGCCGGGTTGCCGCCGATGAGCATGACGAAGTCCGACTTCTCCATGTCGTCGAGGGAGATCGTGCCCGCGCCGCTGCCGATCACGCTCGCCAGCCCCACGCCGCTGGCCTGGTGGCAGTAGTAGGAGCAGTTGTTGACGTGGTTGGTGCCGTAGAGACGGGCGAAGAGCTGCAGGAGAAAGCCCGCCTCGTTGCTCGAACGACCGCTGAAGTAGAAGAAGCTCTCGGCCGGCGCGGTCCGCGTCAGTCGCGCCGCGATCCGCTCCATCGCCTCGCCCCACGGCAGCGGCCGGTAGTGCTGCGATCCCTTCTCGAGGATCACCGGCTGCACGAGGCGGCCCGAGTGCTCCATCTCGCGAGGTGAGAAGAGCCGCATCTGTGGAATCGAGTAGGTCTCGAAGAAGGAGGGCTTCACGGCGCCCTGCATGTCCGCGACCATCGCCTGGAACGACTTCTTGCAGACCTCCGGAAAGTGCCCCGCCTCGTTCACCATGCCGCCGGCCTGGCCACCCATGCCGAGGGCGCAGGTCTTGCAGGCATTCTTCGAGCGCATGGCCTTCCAGAGCGCCCAGAGCCCGCCCGCCTCGCGGGCCTTCTTGAACGTGTAGAGCACGGCGCGCCAGCCGCCGCCGGTGGTCACCCTTCCCATGATGCAGCACGGCCCCTTTCGCAGGCGTTACGCCAGGCTCACCGTCACCGTCTTGTGTTCGAGGTAGGGCTCGAGCCCCCTCTCGCCGAGCTCGCGTCCGAAGCCCGACTGCTTGAAGCCCCCGAAGGGCGCCGCGGCGTCGAACACGTCGTAGCAGTTGACCCAGACGGTGCCGGCCCGGAGCCGCCTCGCGACGTCGTGCGCCCGCGTCACGTCGCGCGTCCAGACGGCGGCGGCCAGGCCGAACGACGTGGCGTTCGCACGGCGGATCAGCTCGTCGATGTCCGAGAACCTGAGCACCGAGAGCACCGGCCCGAAGATCTCCTCGCGGGCGATCGCCATCTCGTCGCGCACGTTCGTGAAGACGGTCGGCTGGATGAAGAAGCCCCGCTCCCCGACCCGCCCTCCGCCGGTGGCGAGCGTCGCACCCTCCCGACGTCCCGCGTCGACGTAGCCCATGATCTTGTCGAACTGGGCCCGGTCGACCTGCGGCCCCTGCTGGGTGGCGGGATCGAACGGGTCACCCACGCGGCGGCTGCGGCTCTCGGCCACGATTCGCTCGACGAAGGCGTCGTGGATCCGGTCCTCGACGAAGAGCCGTGACCCCGCGCAGCAGCACTGCCCCTGATTGAGGTAGATGCCGACGTGCGCGCCCGCGGCCGCCGCGTCGAGGTCGGCATCTGCGAAGACGATGTTGGGGCTCTTGCCGCCGAGCTCGAACGTGAGCCGCTTCAGCTGGTCGGCCGCCTGGCGCATGATCACCTGCGCGGTCTCGCCCGATCCGGTGAAAGCGACCTTGTCGATCCCCGGATGCCGCACGATCGCCGCTCCCGCCGTGGGGCCGTAGCCGGGGACCACGTTGATCACGCCGTCCGGCACGCCCGCCTCCTGTGCCAGCCGCGCCAGCCGCAGGCACGTCAGCGGCGTCTGTTCCGCCGGCTTCATCACGATCGTGCAGCCGGCCGCCAGCGCGGGCCCCCACTTCCACGCGACCATCAGGATCGGGAAGTTCCACGGAATGATCTGGCCGGCCACGCCGACCGGCTCGCGCCGCGTGTAGCAGAAGTAGTTCCCGTTGATCGGGATCGTCTGCCCGTGGATCTTGTCGGCCCAGCCCGCGTAGTACCGCAGGCAGTCGAGCGCCAGCGGGATGTCGCCGGTTCGCGCGTCCCGGACCGGTTTGCCGTTGTCGAGCGCCTCGAGCGCGGCAAGTTCGTCGATCTCGGCCTCGATGAGGTCGGCCAGACGCAGCATGATCCGGCCCCGCTCCCGGGCGTTCATCCGCGGCCACGGACCGTCATCGAACGCCCGTCGCGCCGCCCGCACGGCCATCTCGACGTCGGCCGCGTCCCCCTCCGCGACCTGTGCGATCACCTCCTCGGTGGCGGGATCGATCGTGGTGAACGTGTTGCCGCTGCGCGACGGCGTCCACTGGCCGTCGATGAACAGCTGCGTCTGCCGAATCAGCGGAGTCTGACTGCGGCGCCCGGTCACGACGGTCGACATCGGTTTCTCACGCTTCGGGGCGGCGAAAATCCGGAGAACCGCCGCGCACGATCGTGGCGCGTCGGGAAGGTTGCCGCTCGGATCGTACCGGCGGTAGTCTACGATGAACAAGCGGCCGGTCCGTCCCACGGAAATGGCGGCGTCCGTTCCCAGAGGAGATTTCGACATGCGATTCGCAATCACGACGGCGATGGTGCTCGCGTTCGGCGCGGCATGCGTCGCCCGGGCCGAGGTGACCAGCGGTCCACAGGTGGGTGACTCGGTGGGTGCCTTCATCGTGACGAAGGTCACGGGCAATCCCGATGACGGCGTGGACGACGGGAAGTCGCTCTGCTACCGGTGCAAGATGGGCCAGCGGCCCGTGGTGATGGTGTTCGCTCGGTCGGCCGACGAGAAGCTCGCCAAGCTCCTCAAGAAGATCGAGGAGGAGGTCGAGGAGCACCAGTCGGAGAAGCTCACGAGCTTCGTGAACATGATCGGCACCGATGCCGACGCCATGAAGAAGGCCTCGGCCGACTTCGTCGCGAAGCACGGCATCAAGCGGATCGCGTTCGTCGTGCCGGAGGACGCCCAGCACGGCCCGCCGGAGTTCAAGATCGCCCCGGACGCCGACGTCACGGTCGTGTGCTACAAGGGCGGCACGGTCAAGGCGAACCATGCCTTCGCCAAGGGCGGCCTGACCGACGAGAAGATCAAGGCCGTCGTCGAGGCGTCCTGCAATCTCGTCGAGTAACGACGACGCAACCTCGTGCTGTTTTCACGCCCGCCGGGCCATCCATGGC
>DNLZ01000291.1:4289-8221 GCA_003488325.1 Planctomycetaceae bacterium | reverse complement strand
TGCGACAGATGCCGCACGCCCGCACGGCCACGATCGCGTCGTCGTCGCCCGGTCGTGGCACGGGCACGTCGCGGACGGTGAGCGGGGCCTTGAAGTCGGTGAAGAGTGCGGCACGCATCGACGACTCGTCCGCGAGGATACGACGGCCCACAACACATCTCTCAGCGGGTGGATGTCGATCGAGCGTAGCTCGTCGTGGGACGCGTGGAAGACGTCGCGGTCTTCATGAGCCTGTACGAGCCCGCGTCATGCGTCTGGCCCAGGCAATCCGTGAGGTGTCGTGCGAGCGGGGCTTTTGATTCGCGTCGCAGCATCCTGCCGCGCCGTCGCCCTCATGCCCGACGGTCGCGAGTGCCGCCGCGGGTTCAGACGTGATACCACGCGTCGAAGTTCGTCCGCAGGAAGTCGATCGTCGCGGAGACGACCAGCGACGTGAAGCCGGGCGTCGAGGACGAGCCGGTCACCGCATCGTAGGTGCCACGCACGCCGGTGAAGCCGGCCGAGTCGAGCGCGTCGCCCCACGGGTTGCGCAGGCGGATCGTGCGCGAACCGGGTTCGTAGCCGATCATCATGTAGTCGTGATTGGTCACGAGGGGGACGTCGTTGCCCGTGTCGACCGGCGGCGTGGTCGCGAGCGTGCTGAAGACGGCCCCCACGCCGCGGTCGTAGGCGGCGACGATCTCCTCGAAGCTTCGCGTGGCCAGGTCCTGGGACGCCACGTAGCCGTCACGGCCGGTGATGGTCATCAGCGTGATGTTCGCGTCGAAGGCGCCGTTGATCGCCGCGTAGTCGTTGGCGAACGAGCCGCCGAGCCCCCCCACGAACTGCACGAACGCCTTCTCGGCATACGCGACCCAGAGCACGTTGTCCGGCTTGGCGAACACGCCGTAGGCATTCGCGAAGAGCCACTCCGGATCACCGTCGTTCGGATAGACGAGAAACTCGTCATTGACCGTGACATAGTCGGGCACCCACGTCCCGGCGTCGGGGCCCGCCTGGGCCTTCACGTGAAACCGCACCGTGTGGGTGCCGTCGCCGTTGGCGATGAACATGCCATGTGGATTCTCGGGCGACGCGAGGGAGATCACGTTCGAGCCGCCCGGCTCATCCATGCGCGAGACGATCGTCCCGAGGGAGGAGAGAAAGTAGCAGTCGCCGGTGTCGCCCTGGGAGATGTCCTCGACGCGGGGCACGCCACCCGGACCGAAGAGCGTGCCGGTCGCCCGCATGGTTGGGTAGAGCGGCTGGCCCGTGGCCTTGTCGATCGGCGAGAGCGGCACGTCGCCCCCGAGGAACCACTTGTCCACGAGGTTCGAGAGTATCTGCGAGCCGCTCCCGGCCCGCAGGTTGCCGAGCGGCTGCCCCTGGAAGGTGGCGTTCCCGGGACTGCCGAGGACGGTCTTCTGGGCGAGGTTCCGCACGAAGTCGGGCATGTCGACCACGGTCGTGTTGCGGACCAGCGCCGCCAGCGATCGGAACTCGTTTGCCGTCACCGTGCCGTCGGACTCGACGGCGTCGAAGATGCCCAGGATCGTCGCTCGCGAGATCACGGCGCGTCCTTCACTCGCCGCCGCGAGGACGAGTGTGCGCACGGCTGGCGAGGGCAGATGACTCCGTGCCCAACCCGCGACGGTCGAGCCCCGGGCCATGCGAACGGCGTCTGCCTCGGGGTCCGCGAAGGCCGTGACGACGAACGTGTAGGGATTCGTCGCCGCCACGGCATGCTTGCCCCCCACATGCTGCGACACGCGGACGAAATAGCGTCCTGCCGCCAAGGAGACGCCACGAATCGCCTGGACGCCTCCCGGCCCGCTCGAGCGTGCCACCACGTCCCCCGCCGCATCCGACAGCTCGAGCACGGTGACCGCACGAGCCGGCGCCGCGTGCCGGAACACGATCGTGCGGTCTCCGGCAACCGGCACGTCGAAGGAGTACCAATCCACCTCGTCGTCGATGAGCGACCGGGCTCGGATCGTCTCCGCCGAGAGGCCCAGGTGCGTCGCCGTCTCACGGGTGTCGTCGGAGCCGGAACCGGCGGCGTCGGGGGCAGGTGCGTCGAACCGTATGGACAGTCCGTCACCACCTCCCGGCACGGCGAATTGGGCGTCGGCGTCGGCGACGCGCACGTGCAGGGCGTAGGAGCCGGCCGGCAGGCCGGAGAGGAGGATCTGCGTCGGGTTCTTCGTGGTGCGCTCAGTCGAGTCGATCCGCACGCTCGTCGACTCGAGCAGTTCGTGCGACGTGCCGTCCCGAAGTTCGAGAGTGATTCGACCTTCGATCGAAGACCGGCCGGTGAGCAGGATGCGATCGAATCGACCGCCGATTCCGCGGGTCGTGAACGTGAAGATCTGCGGGAGCGTGCCCGCCGCGACGGGCCGCTCCACGGTGGTGCGCAGCACACCGAGGGAGGTCGTGACCGGCGCGATCTGGATCGATCGCGGAGGTGAAAAGCCGCTGGCGACACCGTTGGGCGCGAGCGTGCGAACCCGTATCGTGCGGCGGCCTTCTGCGAGCGCCTGCGACGTGATCGACCAGCGGCCGTGGGCGGCGATGGCGGAGCCCACGGGCAGGCCGTCGGCGTAGAGCGTGACGGTGTCGCCCGTCCGAGCCCTGCCGCTGAATGTCGGTGTCGGGTCGTTCGTGAGCTGGATTGTGCCACCGCCGGAGCCGCCGACCAGCGTGGGGACGGATGCCTTCGGCCGGGGCACGGGCCGCACGACAGCGTTGTCCTGCAGAACGGACGTGCCCTCGGAGCCGCCCCAGCCCACGAATGGGTGGCCGGAGTTCACGATCCGAAAGCCGCTGATCGTCGATCTCCTGGCGCCGCCGGGGATGTGGACCGCATGCCCTGATGCGAAGTTTCGCAGCGTACCGCCCCGCGAGAGGTCGACGTCGGTGACACCCGGTGCGAGCTCGATGCCATGGCGCAATGCATCCGTCGTTCCGCCGGCGAGATGCACCCGGTCGGCCGCCGTCACGCGTCCGGCCGCGTCGAAGCGCAGGCCGGCCAGCGGAATGGCGCCGCCCACCACGTCTCCGAACGACACGGCACCGGCCCCTGCGGCGATCGCGAGCGGATAACGACCGTCCACGCGGCCGGTAAACGTCACGTCACCCGCCGCACCGGCAGTCCCGGATCCGACGGAGGCGACCGTCGTATGAATGCGAGCGGGTGCGCTGAGCACCAGGTCTCCGTCGAACGTGACGGACGCCGGAGAGGAGCCGCGTGGCCCCGTCGTGACGTCGCCTCCGAGGCCGATCGGGCCGCGGCTGGCCCTCACGAGCACCGCCCCACTGCCACGGATCGATGCGACACTGATCGCCGGGGGTGACGCGGCCGTGCCAACTGCCGGAGTCGCTGTTGGCTGCATGGTGGCAGGGCCCCGCGCGGCGGAAGCCAGGGGATCGGGGTCGTCCTGATCGATCGACGCGTTCTGCGAGCCCACGATGGACGAGACGGTGATCTGCTCGTTCGCCACAAGCGAAACGAATCCGCCGAGCCCCGAGGCGTCGTCCTCGTCGAGGACGAGGGTGTCGCCTGCGAAGGTGCCCGCCGCGACCAGGATCGTGCCCGACACGGAGATCTCCGTGTTCGCGTTGAGTCTGACACTTCCGGCGGGGAGCTCCGTGCCGTTGGCCGGCGGGCGCACCCGGCCGGGAAACGGTCCCAGGGAGGGCGTGGTGGTGAGGCCCTCCGCGATGATGCCGCCCTCGGTGGCCACGATCGTGATGTCGGCGCCAGCGTATTCGGACGTGTCGAGGTTCGCCGGGTCGGTCGCGAAACTGGCCGTGAGCGTGCCGTCGAGCGACACGCTCCCTGCAGCGATCACCACCGCGTTTGGGTTCGCCGTCGCGACCGACCAGATGGCGGACCCCAACTGAACCGACCCGATGTCCGTCATCGTCAGCGCGCCGACGGGCACCGTCACCCC
>DNLZ01000291.1:0-3910 GCA_003488325.1 Planctomycetaceae bacterium | reverse complement strand
CTGCTGCTGCCGACGGTGAGGTTGGTGGACGGGGTCCATACTCCCGTGGTCGGCCCGGTGATCATCGTGCCGTTGGCACCGATCACCTGCCACGACATCCCGGTACCCGTGACGAAATCACCACTGATCGCGAGCTGCACCTGGTCGTCCGGCTGGGAGCAGGTCAGCGTGAGCAACGAGGTATCGGTGCCGCCCGCCTGCAGCGGGGTGAACACCACGTTCACGGCCAGCGGCCGGCGGGGCTCGAGGCACTCGATGGCCGGGGCTCCAGACGGCCTCGCCACCCGAGCGCTGGCGCGGCGGAGCCTCCGGCGCGATCGCGTCGACGACGACATGTGGCCCGTGTGGAACATGCCCGGCGTTGCAGGGAGTGACGGACCCAGTCGGGTTCCCTCACGGCGGAACCCATCCATCCATGGAAAGCCTACTTGGAAAGACGTCGGCGGCAACGGATTGGTTCGGCCGGCACCCCGGAACCGGCCGTCCTCGCTTGTGACGGGGTCCGCGACGGCGCAAGATGCGGGACACGTGCCCGACGCGAAGGCCGTGGACTGCATTTCCGGACGCGATGCCATGCCGACGAAGGAAGTCGTACTGCCCGCCCCCGCCGACCGTCCCGCCGCCCTCAAGGCGCGCCGGCAGCTGAAGATGGCCCGCTCGGCCCACGCGTACGTGCGGGGCAACACGAAGAACTTCTACGACTGGCTCGAGGGCAACCTCGGTCAGTCGGTGCCGGCCGGGCCGCCGGTCTGGATCTGCGGCGATTGCCACGCGGGCAACATCGGCCCGATCGCGAGCGCCAAAGGCACGGTGTCGATCCAGATCCGGGATCTCGACCAGACCGTCGTCGGCAATCCGGCCCACGACCTGATCAGGCTGGGGCTTTCGATGGCCAGCGCCGCCCGGGGCTCCGACCTGCCCGGCGTCACCACCGCGCGGATGATGGAACAGATCATCGAAGGTTACGAGCAGAGCCTGGCCCCCGCCGCCGATGCCGACGACGCACTGCCCGCCGTCGTCCAGGCGGCGATGAAGGCGGCGCACAAGCGCACCTGGAAGGATCTCGCCCGCGAGCGGATCGAGGACACCACGCCGACCATTCCGCTCGGTCGCACCTTCTGGCCGCTCTCGACCGAGGAGCGCGAGGCGGTGGTCGCGCTCTTCGCCACCGATGCCGGCCGCCGGCTCGTCACGGCGCTGAAGTCCCGTCAGGATGACGCGGAGATCGAGGTCGTGGACGCGGCCTACTGGGTGAAGGGGTGCAGCTCCCTCGGCCTGCTCCGCTGCGCCGTGCTCGTCTCCGTCGGCGGGAGGAAGGGGGAACTGTGCCTCGTGGATATCAAGGAGGCCGTGCCTCCGCTCGCGCCGCACCCGGCCGACGTGGACATGCCGGCCGATCATGGTCAGCGCGTGGTGACGGGCGCATGGCATCTTTCACCCGCGCTCGGTGACCGCATGCTCGCGGCCAAGGTGCTCGATCGACCGGTCTTCGTCCGCGAACTCCTGCCGCAGGATCTCAAGTTCGACGTGGCCGACCTCACCTGCGCCGAGGCGATGAAACTCGCCCGTTTCCTCGCGAGCGTCGTCGGCAAGGCGCATGCGCGGCAGATGGACGAGCCGACGCGGTCGGCCTGGCAGCAGGAGCTCGATGCCCACCACTCGAAGACGCTCGAGGCGCCCTCGTGGCTCTGGGCGAGCGTCGTGGACCTCCTGGCGACGCACGAAAAGGCCTATCTGGAACACTGCCGCGTCTACGCGACCGAGGCCACGCCCTCGTGACGTGGCGACGTTGATCGTCGCGCGAGCGACGCGACGCCAGGCGATCGATTCCCAGGGGAGTGGAGTGCCATGCGACGGAGCATCGTGGCGTCGGCCGCCGTCGTCGTCGGTCTGGTCGTGGCCGGCCCGCCGATCGTCGACGCCGCGGAGCCGCATCCGTTCGTCGCGGCACGCGACGACTACACCACGCGGCTGCTCGTCGTGGGAGGCTCGAGCGCCGGCACGGCTGCGGCGATCACGGCGGGGAGGCTCGGCATTCCCACGATCTGGGTCGTGCGTGCACCCCGCGACATCGGCGGCCTCTCCACGAACTGCATCAATCCCGACAGCGACCTGCCGATGCGGTATCTCGGCGGGCTCGCGCTCGAGTACGACGTCGTCGCGCGGTTCACCACCGGGTTCGGCCGCCATGGCCGCCACAACGGTGAGGGCTACTTCGCCCCCTTTCACGTCTTTTTCAGCGAGACGCTGCGACAGGTGCGCGGCCTGCCGAGCCTCGCCGTGCTCGCGGATCTGCACCCGGTGGCGGTGGAGAAGCATCCCTCCAGCCGCCGCGTGCGCGGCGTGACGTTCGGGCACCGCCACGACCCCGGGCGGCGGATCGTCATCGTGGCCGACGCCGTGATCGACGCCGAGATCGAGGGAGACGTGACGTTTCTCGCGGGCGCGACGACGACGCTGCGGCGCGAGGCGCGGGTGTCGAGCGAGGATCCGACACGGGACCAGGAGTCGTATGCCGGCCGCATCTTCACTCGCGAGAAGCGCATCGGGTCGCTGCTCGTGGCGGGAGGTCCCGAGCTCGAAGGCAGCACGCATGCGGCCGACGACGTGGCGGCGACGATGGGCTGGAATGGGTCGGTGACGCTCGAAGACTTCGGCACCGGTGCGCCCGAGAGTCCGTGGGTGCTCGCCCGCGAGCCCGCCGGATACGACCCGGCCGACTTCGCGTGGTGGGAGGAGGGTGTCTACGGCGTGACGCTCGACGCCACCCACCGCCGCTGGAACATCGATCACTTCCTCTCGACCGTCGAGGGCTGGCGGATGCCCGACGGACGTCACGTGCTCGAGTCGCTCGACGTGCGCGACCGTGAGGAGAACGAGAGGGCCCACATCGCCCACGTGATTCGCGGCCTCTGGCACCTGCAGCACGTCAAGAAACAGTATCGCTACGGACTCTCGTCCCTCGACTTCCGCGAGGGGCTCCCGGCGAAATACACGCTCGCCGACTTCGGCACCACCACCAATGCCGGTGACGCGCCGCTGCCCGGGCTCATCTACATGCGGGAGGGGCGTCGCCTCGTCAACGATCACGTCTTCGGCGGCCGGCTCATCGAGGATGACGGCTCCGGCCTCTTCGTGCAGAAGCGCTTTTGGCATCCGCGGGCGGCCTACTTCAACGCGATGCTCGTCGACATCCACGGCGTGCACCGGGAGCGGGTGCCGGGCAGCGGACCCGAGGGGATGCAGCTGCTGCGTCTCGCCGGCTTTCACGACTTCGGGGCCCCCTGCATCCCGTTCGACGTCTTCGTGCCGCGTCCCACGGAGGTGACCGGCCTGCTCGTCGCCTCGGCCGGCGCCTACACGCATCAGGCCTACGCGGCGTTCCCGCGGATGGAGACCGGCCGTCTGCTCCAGGGGCACGCCTGTGCCGTCGCCGTGCATCACGCGCTCGCGGAGGGCGTGCTTCCGCACGAGGTGGACGTGCGGAAGGTGCAGCTCACCGGCCTCGAGCGGCACGGGCAGTCGCTCGTCTATTTCGACGACGCGCTCGCCGGCACGCGGTCCCATGTCGTCGAGCAGATGCTCGGCTGCCGTGGCGTGCCGCGCCGCAATGACCAGGGCGTGTTCCAGGACGAGGCCGGCCTCGCGGTGGCCGAGGCGGAGGACTATCTCGCGGCCCTGTTTCGAGACTCCACGGAGAGCCCGGTTCCCGAGGCGGTTCTCGCCGCGACGCTGGCGGTCGTGCGCGCTGCGCCCGCCGACGGCAGGGTGTCCCGCGGGCGGCTCATCCAGGCGCTGTCGTTGGCGGCCGGCATCGAGCCCGCGTCCCGCCGCTCCACCGCCGACCCGCCGCTCTTCTCGGACGTGCCGCACGGGCATCCGCTGGCACCGCTCCTGGCCACGTGGTCGG
>DNLZ01000298.1:2151-5328 GCA_003488325.1 Planctomycetaceae bacterium | reverse complement strand
GTCGTCGACGCGACCCCCTTCGACGAGTTCGGACGCCGCGTCCTGTCGCTCGCGACCGGGAGCGGCCGCGTGGATGTGGTGCAGGGGATCACGGAGGTCACGCCCCGCTGGGTGCGCCTGGAGGGCATCCGCACCGAGAAGCCGTTGATGCTCGACATGCGCGTCGCCACGACGTCGATTCCTCGCGAGGCGTTGCGACGCGTCATCGCCCACGCGGTGGACCCGAACGACCCGGAGCAGCGGCTGCGGCTGGTGCGGCTGCTCATGCAGGGGGAGCGGTACGACGAGGCCGGGCGGGAGCTCGACGAGGTGCTGCGTGCGTTTCCGGATCTCGCCGATCTCGGCCGCGAGCGGCGGAGCCTGTCGCGGCTCATGGCGGCCCGCATCTACGACGAGATTCTCCTGCGGGCCCGCGCGGGCCAGGACCGCCTCGCCCTGCAGCTGCTCGAGTCGTTCCCGGCCGACGATGCGGACGGGGAGATCCTCGAGGCGGTGCGCGAGACCCGCGACGACTATCGTGTGCGGCGCGAGCGCGCAGCCGCGCTGGTGACCGCGGCCGGTGAGCGGGTCGCCGTGCTCGAGGACGACACGGAGCGCGACGCCGCCGCCCTCGTCGTCGCAGAGATGCAGCGTGAACTGTCGTTCGGAACCCTCCCGCGGCTCACCACCTTCGAACGGCTCGGCGCGGATGGCACGCTGTCGGCCGATCGTGCGACCGCTCTGGCGATCAACGGCTGGCTCGGCACCGAGGCCAACGGCGACACCCTCAAGATCGCCCTGTCGGCCGTCCGCGTCCGCGGACTCGTCCGCGACTACCTGCGCGCCGCGGACGAGGCGGTGCGGGAGGACGTTCTCACGCGGCTGCGTGGCGAGGAGGCCTCCGATGTTCGCACCGTGGCCGCGCTCGTGGCCGCCATGCGTCCACCCCTCGATCCCCCGGACGCCGTGGCTCCGGGCATGTTCGAACTCGACGTGCCCGGGTCCGACGCGGATGCGAAGGGAAGGGCATGCCTCGTGCAGCTGCCGCCCGAATACGATCCCCTGCGTCGCTACCCCGCCGTGGTCACGCTGCACGGCGCCGGCTCGACGCCGCTTCGGCAGGTCGAATGGTGGGCCGGCATGCCCGGGCCCGACGGGCTCCGGCAGGGGCAGGCCGGGAGGCATGGCACGATCGTGGTCGCCCCCGCCTGGGCCGACGAAGGACAGTCGTCCTACGGCGCCACGCCGCGGGAGCACGCCGCGGTCCTCGCGGCGCTACGGGAAGCGATGCGCCGCTTTGCCATCGACACCGACCGCGTCTTCCTTTCGGGCCACGCGATGGGAGGTGACGCGGCATGGGACATGGCGCTGGCGCATCCGGATCTCTGGGCCGGCCTCGTCGCCGTCACCCCCACGGCCGACCGCTACGTCACGCACATCTGGCGCAACGCCGAGCGGCTCCCGACGTTCATCGTCGGCGGTGAACTCGATGGCGGCACGCTCAAGCGCAACGCCGCGACGCTCGACCGCGGGTTCCTTCGGGGCTACGACCTCACCTACGTGGAATACCGCGGCCGGGGACACGAGCACTTCTTCGAGGAGATCATCCGCATCTTCGACTGGATGCGGAGGAAGTCGCGCACGCCCTTCCCGCCGGAGATCGAGGCGGTCACGATGCGGCCCTGGGATCGCTTCTTCTGGTGGCTGGAGGTCGCCGGAGCGCCGCCGCGCACCATGGTGCTCCCGAGCGACTGGCCGCCGCCGTCGGGCTCGCGCCCGCTCTCGATCGAGGCCAAGGTCGGAGCCACGAACGGCATCACGGCGCGGTGTGGTACCGAGCAGGTGAAGGTCTTTCTGTCGCCGGAACTGCTGGACTTCACCCAGCCGGCAACGGTCACGGTCGACGGCCGCACGCTGCATCGCGGACCGGTCGTCCCCGACCTGAAGCTCCTGCTCGAGGACGTGCGACTGAGGGGGGACCGGCAGCACCCGTTCTGGGCGGTCGTGGAATCCAGGCGATCACCCCGCCCTTGAGGATGCGCCCACGCGATGCGGATGCGCCCCCGCTACGCGGACAGGACCACGCGATGGGGATGCGACCACGTGACGCGGGGGCCGAGGGCACAAATCCCGCGTTCAGCGCTCGATCGCGGTCGTGTCGGGACTGCGGGCGACCTCGGGCTCCTGTGCCACCCTGGGCAGCGACAGCCCGGTGACGAACCATCCCTCCGCGACCGACTCCATGCCGACCGCGGCGGTGCCGAAGTAGTGACGGATCACCTCGAACTCGGGGAGCGTCGAGCCGTCGAGCCGCTGTTCGCGGACGCTCCCCGGCTTGCCGTCGCCGAGCAGGCCGTTGAGGAGCTGCCCGAAGACGCTCTGGGACTTCGGCATCGATCCCCGACGGAGCAGTTCGTATGCGGGGAGGATCGTGTCGTCCTCCCGCCCGAACGACTTGAGTGCCGTGTGCGTCGGAAGCAGCCGGTCGATCTCCCTGACCGCCAGGGCGTAGTCGTCGGCCGACGCCAGCGCATCGACACCGCCGGGCGTCAGGAGCACCCGCTCGAGCACATCGCGATGCGAGGCGATGAAGAGATGACCCTTGGCGACGGTGACCGAGGAGTGGGGCAGGAGCTTCTCCTCCTTCTCCCGGATGCGTTGCCGACGACGACGGCCGTCGTCGTCACGGTCGCCGCCGAGCTTCAGTCCGGGCGTTTCGACCTGCAACTCGGGAATGGCGGCCGTCCGGTCGATGAGCTCCCAGACCGTGTGTCCCGCGATCTCCTTCCGCTCCATGTCCTTGTCGGCGTTCATGACCTTGGCGATCGTCGCCGCCACCTTGGCCTCGTCCACCGTCTCGATCGCGACCACGAGCCGCTCCGCATCCGGGTCGGCGGGATCGGCGTGGTCGGTGATGAGCGACACCCGCGTTCCGAGCGCCGCGACGAGATCCTGTTCCACGTCGATCTGCGGGCCGTCCGGATCCTCCTTGAGGGACGCGATCACGTCGTCGAACACGCCGCGATCGCCGACGACGTCGTCGACGAGCGTCTCCGCGGCGGCGAACGCCGCCTGGAAATCCCAGTTGAGCGCCGACCACCCGGTCACGTCGCGCGGAACCCATTCCGGCGGCACCATGCGTTCGGCGTTGGGGAACTGCAGCATCCTGGCCGCCAGGTCGTACGACTCACCCGAGAG
>DNLZ01000298.1:0-1738 GCA_003488325.1 Planctomycetaceae bacterium | reverse complement strand
TCGAAACCCTGGCGGCCGAGGATCGTGACGTAGTCCGGGCCCTTCCGCTTCTCGAGCGGAGGATTGGCCTCCCGGTAGACCGAGGCGAAGGGCAGGGGATCGACGAACCACCGGATCGGCGCCGCGTTGGCGGGCATGTCGCGCCCGCATCGTGCCATCACCCCCGCGAACGGCGCCGTGGCCGCCAGGCTGTCCTTCCGTCCGGTCGTGACGACGGAAAACGCCTGCCCGACCTGCTGTGCGTCGTCGCCGACGACCAGCGCCGAACCACCGTACGCGAAGGCAACCCGGCGCTCCCGGGCCGGCGTCGTCCGCCGCTCGTCGTCCGGCTCGGGGGGCAGCCGGTACACCGAGAGGCCTGCCGGTGCGCCGGCGATCGTGACGACGGTCGCCTTGCGCTCGAGGAGGCGGGCGGTGATCGTCTCGACCAGTTCCCGGGCCTCGGTTTCGTGACCCGTGACGTCCACCACCAACACGGTCGCCATCTGTCCCGGCTGGGGCTCGATCGCCGCCACGGCGACTTCGCCCCCTGGAATCCGCTCGAGGTCCTCGAGGGTCAGCCCGAGCTTCGCGAGCCGCTGTTTGCTGTTCTTGTTGATCTCCCCCCGGACATGTTCGACGAACGCCGCCATGGTGGGATCGGCGAGAAGCTGGCCGTAGGGCGAGCGGTCGAACCGCTGGCGGAGGCCGCGAACGTCGGGCACGCTGAGCCAGGCCCGCGTCGTGGCGGGAAAAATGGTCTCGCTGGCGGCGACACCCTCGGCTCGGGCCGGGCAGGCGGCCGCCAGGCAGGCGCAGGCCACGAGCGAGACGGCGGCCACAGGATTCCGGAGGGCGGTACGAGTTCCTCGCACGGGTCAACTCCTCGGGTCAAAACGGATACACGACGGACGCGGTGCAGGCTTCATGGGGTGCCAGGAGGCCGGCGCGACGACCCATCGGCCGACGGCCCGGCCCTCGTGGGCCTGACCGAGGCTGCGGAGTCTCGCAGGAAGCCCGGGTTTGCTCAACACCATTCCAGCCCTCATTCCCGGGGGTTTCGGGCCCGATCACCCCTCGCCAGCCCAGAAAACACGCGACCGCCGTGACGAGCACGATCGCGAGGACGGTCTCGCGACCGGCGCCGAGGCGCAGGGCCGCGGTCGTCACGACGGCGAGCGCGACGCCCCAGGCGAGCACCTCCGTGACGAGCCACAGCCGGTCGGTGGCCTCCTCACCGCCGACGACCCCGGCGGCCACGAGCGGGGGCCACGCGAGGATGGCCGCGACGGTGATCGGCACGCGCCACTGGGGCGCCGACCGGAGGCCGGGTCCCGCCACGGTCGCCAACAGACGAGATCGGGCGATGGACCCGACCGCCCCCCACGCGAGGGTCGCGCGGGGCGCGGCGATCGCGACGAAGCAGCACGCCGCCAGCAGGCCGTACCAGCCCGAACGCTCCGGCGCGAGGAAGAGCCAGCCCGCCATGCCGAGGAGCGCCGCGATCATCGAGGCGATGAGCAGGCCGCCGCCCAATCGTCCCGACCCTGCCGGCCATCCCAGCGCCTCGATCGTGTCCGCCGGCGTCCATGAGCCTGCATCCAACGAGTGCGCCGAGGACGGGGCGGTCGCCAGCCACGACACCGCAGCGACCATCACCGCGCCAAAGCCGGCAACTCCGGCCGCAGCGGCGGCCACCACGTCCAGCGGCGCGGCCACGTTCATGGAGACAGCCGCGTGCGTCGCGGCCGCGACGCAC
>DNLZ01000148.1:4197-8657 GCA_003488325.1 Planctomycetaceae bacterium | reverse complement strand
CCGGCGGCGGCGCGACCATGCGGGAATAGTCGAGCGCCTCGGGACCGGTCGGCGCGAGCGGCCGGCCGCCCCATCCCTGCGGCGGCTGGGCGGTGACCGGCGGCAGCGCCTGCGGACTCTGGCCTCGCCAGACCGGCCGGCCCGAGAGATCACCGTGGCGTGCGGCTTCTCCCGGCTCGCGCGGGGCTGCGGCAGGCTCGGCCATGCGCTCCTCCGCGTCGGCTGCGCCCTCCTCGTTCCAGTCACCCTCGAGCACGAGGTCGATCACGCCCTCCTCGTCGTCGGGACTCTGGCCGCGGAATCCGGGGCGTTCGGGGGCCCGCGCGATCGGCGTCTGCTCCTCGGCCTTCGAGAAGACGATCCGCGGCCCCTGCCCCTTCGACGCGTCGGCGGCGAAGAGCATGCTCGCCTTGAGGCGGCGCTCGTCGTCGCGCAGCTTGCGGATGTCGAGGATGTCGCCCGGGCGGAGCGAGAGCCGGTTGAGGATCGTGCTGTGCCGGGTGTGCGGATGGTCCCCCTTGATCCGCACGTTGATCTTGCCGACGCGATACCGCAGCCCCTCCTCGACGCTGTACACGAGATCGAGCTGGCCTGGCTCCTCCAGAAACCTCGGGTCGGCCTTGATGTCGGCGAAGACGAAGCCGCGGCCGCCGTAGATGTCACGGATGAGATTCAGATCGGTGTCCATCTTCGCCTGGTTGAAGTGCTCGCCGCTCTTGAGCTTGAGGTCGCGCTCGAGGAACTCGGTCTTGAACTTGCTGTTGCCGATGAACGAGACGTTGCGGACGGTGTAGCGCGGCCCCTCGTTGATCACGAACGTCAGGTAGGTCCAGTCGCGGATGCCCTCGTGCACCACCTGCACCTCGCGGCTCACCTTCGCCTGGAAGAAGCCGAGGCTGCGGTAGTAGGCGGTGAGCGCCTCGACGTCGCCGTCGACCACGTCGCGATCGATGTCGCCGCCGAGCAGCCAGAAGATTCCCGGCTTGCTCTTGATCTGGGTCAGGAGCCGCGCGTCGGTCGCGATCGAGTTGCCGACGAACGTCGTCCAGAGGGCCTTGCGACGGCGCCCCTCGTCGACGAGGAACACGGCCCCGTGATCCTCGGGCCGATTGCCCTCGACCGTCGTCACCCGGGCCGCGTCGAACCCCTTCTCGTGGTAGTACGACTCGATCCGCCGGCGGGCCTCCTCGACGACGTAGGGATCCATCGAGTCGCCCACCTCGATCTCGCTCTTCTTGCGGAGCGTGCGGGTCGTCACCCGCTGGTTGCCGACGATCTTCACGTGACGGACCATCGGCCGTTCGACCACCTGGAAGATCACCACGACGCCTTCCGGCACGCGCACGTATTTCGGCTGCACGTCGACGAACTTGCGCGAGCGGTGGAGCGTGCGCACGTCGGTTTCGATGGCCCGCGGATCGAAGATCTGGCCGGCCCGGGTGACGAGCTTGGGCAGCTTCGACACCTCGGTGGCGTGGTTCCCCTCGATCCGCACCTCGATGATGCGATCGGCCGGCGGCAACGACTCCGGAGGCAGCGGAAGGTTCGCCGGTGGTGCCGCGGGGGCGGGCGGTTGCGCGAGGGCGCCGACCGCGAGGCTGCCGACGGCGAGGGCGACGGCGAGCGTCATCCACGTGGCGGTCGGCGGGCGGGAGTCGGCGGTGCGTCGGGTGCGCATCAATTCGGCCGGGGGGTGACGGGCGGAAAAGCCGCGGAGAAATAGCCGCCCCCGGCAGGCGTCACAAGGCGAAAAGTGTCCACATCGCTCGCGGCACGATGCGGCGGCCCGTCCCGGTGATTCACGGCGGTCGCGGGCGTGCCCGGCGCGCTCGACGCGCTTGCCCACTTTCCGATTCTTGACTCGTCTTCGGGGACGCGAGTAGGGTCACAGGGCTCGACTGCTCATCTCGGGAGGCCGGCTCGATCCCGGCTGCCGGCCCGTTCCATGCCGCCGATGGTCATCGATCTGCGTCGCGCCGAGGATGCCCGCGACGTGGTGCATCGGGCCGTGCAGGCGCTCGCCGAGGGGCAGTCGGTGGCCTTTCCCACCGAGACCGATTACGTCGTGGCCGTCGCCGCCAGGCATGCCGCGGCGGCCGAGCGGCTCCGTGCGGCATCGATGGTGCCCGCGGACGAGCCGCCGCTGACGCTCGCGCTGAAGAGCGCCGACGAGGTTCTCGACTGGGCTCCCGCGATGACGTCCGTGGGACGCCGGATGGCGCGGCGCTGCTGGCCGGGACCCGTCGCCATGATCCTGCCGGACGACCATGCCGAGAGCCTCGTCCATCGCCTGCCGGCGGCATCGCGGGCGGCACTCGTCGCGAACGGCCGCCTGCGGGTGCGCGTGCCGGGTCATCCGATGGTGTCCGACTGCATGCGCATGCTCGCCGGTCCGGTCGTCCTGGCGGAGACGGCGGGAGAGGGACGCGCGCCCGCCGTGACCGCCGGGGACGTGCTCGAACGCGCCGAGCCGGGGCTCGCGCTCGTGATCGACGACGGTCGCGCGCGGTACGCGCAGCCCGTCTCGACCGTCGAACTCGTCGGAAGTTCGTTCCGGATGGTGCGTCCCGGCGTCGTCAGCGAGGAGACGATGCGCCGTCTCGCGAGCCTCATGGTGCTCTTCGTCTGCACGGGCAACACGTGCCGCAGCCCGATGGCCGAGGCGATCTTCAGGAGGATGGCCGCCGAGCGGCTCGGATGCGAGCTCGACGAGGTCGATGGACGCGGCGTGGTGGTCGCGAGCGCCGGCCTCGCCGCCTGGGGGGGCGGACCTGCCTCACCGGCGGCCGTCGAGGCGGCCGGCGAGCTGCGTGGCGACCTGTCGGCCCACGAGAGCCAGCCCCTCACGGAAGCGCTCGTGCGGCAGGCCGACGTCATCCTCACGATGACCGCAGCCCATCGGGACACGATCCTGTCGCAGTTTCCCGATGCGGCGGGGCGGGTCGCGATGCTCGATCCGGGCCGTCGCGACGTCATCGACCCGATCGGCGGGCCCCTCGAGACCTACCGTCGCTGTGCCGCGCAGATTGCGGGGCATTTGGCCGCCAGAATGGATACACTCTCCCGGGAGTTCCCCGGCTGACGGGCGCCCGCCCGGTCCGGCGAGCGTGTTCCACGGGAGCGGCGCGTTCATGCGGATAGCCATCGGAAGCGACCACCGCGGCGTGGCCGCGCGGCGACGACTGGCCGGTCTTCTCGAGCGGCTCGGGCACGAGGTCATCGACTGCGGCTCGCATGATGAGCAGGCGGTGGACTATCCCGACATCGCCGCCGATGTCGGCCGTCGCGTGGCTGGAAACACCGTGGATCGCGGCATCCTTTTGTGCTGCACCGGCGTCGGGATGGCGATCGCCGCCAACAAGGTGCCCGGCGTGCGCGCGGCGACCTGCCACGACGAGGTGACCGCGGAGATGAGCCGTCGCCACAACGACCTCAACGTGCTCTGCCTGTCCGCGGAACTGATCGGACCGGAGCTGCAGGACACGATGATCGAGACATGGCTGTCCACCCCGTTCGAGGGAGGCCGGCACGGCCGGCGCGTGGGCAAGATCGCGGCGCTCGAGCAGGAGGCCTGCGGCGAATTGCCGCGGTCGTGACGGGCGGATCGGGCGAGCCCCGGAAGTGAGTGAAACGGGGCGGTGCTGGCAGGCGGCGCGGAGTCGTCGCTTCGTAGGGATCGTGCCGACCCGAGGCGGCCAAAATCCGCGTTTTTCCGCGGTGGATTCGTTGAAGCCGCGTGTGCCGTGGGTATCGTCAATCCCGTGGTTCCGCGACGGCTGCCAGGAGACCGTCGCCCTCCTTCGGAAGACGTGCCGGCAATGCCTCTCGCCCACCATCCCGATCCCGAGGAAGTCGACTGCCTCATCCGCAACGGCGAACTCCGCGACGCCATCGAGCCCTACCTCGACGAGGCGGTATGGGAGGTCGACTTCCAGTCGCTGCCCACGGCCGTGGAGAACCGGTTTCTCGAGTCGATGCTCGCGTGGGAACAGGCGCCGCTCGTGCCGCTCGCCCGATGGTTCGAGCCGACGCTCGCCCTGCAGCCGGTCTGCACGCTCGACGACGACCAGGTGCGCGAGCGGCTGTGGGAGACGATCGAGCGGCTCTACTCGAAGCGCATCGTGCTCGACTACACCGACCACCTGTCGGATCGTGAGCTCTATTCGCTCATCCGCCGCGACATCCTGCCTGCGACGGTGAAGCGGGTCGACCTGCCCGACAACTACATCCACTGGGATTGCAGTGCCACTCAGGACGAGGATCCGACCGTGTGGCTGATGTATTACGCCAGCGACGAGGAGCGGGAGCAGTGGGGCGAGGAGCAGGGCTGTGAGCCCCCGCCGCGGCGCGTGCCTCCCCACCCGCGAGCCCTGCCGGCGGCCCCGGCCTGATCCGGGACGCGCGGCGCGTCGAAGGTGTCCTCTTGTCGCACGCCTCCAGGCGTGCGAATGCACGTGCCA
>DNLZ01000148.1:3482-3784 GCA_003488325.1 Planctomycetaceae bacterium | reverse complement strand
CCCGCCCGCTGCCGCCGGGATTCCGCTCCCGGCTTCCGATCGGCCGGCGAATACTTCACCGGGCGCGGAGCGCGGGCCACCGCTCCTCGGCGTGGAGCCGCGGTCGCGAGCCCCCGGATGAAGGCCGCTCCTGAATCCATCGCCGTGGCACGCGACGTGCTACCGTCATCTCGTGGGCTCCGGTGACGTGGCGCCGTATGGGCGGCCGCTTCCGTCCGGTGCCCCGCCGAGGCCGGCCGAGGGAACGATGCCACGACTTCAGCCGACGCCGCGTTGGGGCTTCACGCTCGTGGAGCTGCTCG
>DNLZ01000148.1:0-3152 GCA_003488325.1 Planctomycetaceae bacterium | reverse complement strand
CATCGCGGTGCTCATCGGCCTCTTGCTGCCGGCGGTGCAGAGTGCGCGTGAAGCGGCACGACGATCGAGTTGCTCGAACCACGTGCGCCAGCTCGGTCTCGCCGTGCAGCACTTCGCCGGTGCGCGAGGCGTCTTTCCGCCGACGTTGAACCACCGGCCCGGGACGACGTTCGCGAGCAACAACGGCTCATGGGGTGTGCACGGCCGCATCCTGTCGTTCATCGAACAGGACACCGCGGGGGTGCAGGTCAGCCTCGAGGAGGCGTGGGACCTGGGATCCAACGCCGCCAGCGGTGTGCCGACGACGCGGATTCCCGTCTTTCTCTGTCCAGCGGAGCGGAACGACACGATGCGCACCAGGAACGGCACGGCCTTCGTGTATCCGCACACCTACGGCTTCAACTGCGGGACATGGTTCGTCTACGACCCGGCCACGGGAGGCGGCGGGGATGGGGCCTTCGCACCCAACGCGCGGCTGCAGCCGTCAGCGTTCACCGACGGACTGAGCAACACGCTCTGCGTCGCCGAGGTCAAGGCCTTCACACCATACGTGCGCAATACCACAGAGCCTGCCGCGACGGTGCCGTCCGACCCTGCGCAGATCTCGGGGCTCGCGGCGGGTGGTGACGCGAAGCTGGGTCCCGCGACGAACGACTGCACGGGCCACACCGAGTGGCCCGACGGACGGGTCCACCACACCGGCTTCACCACCGTGTTCACGCCCAACACGCACGTGCCGCATGCCGCCGGCGGTCGACTCCACGACATCGACTACAACTCCCGGCAGGAGGGAACGAGCGCGACCGCGCGGACGTTCGCGGCGATCACGTCGCGCAGTTACCATCCGGGATCGGTCAACGTGGCGATGATGGACGGGTCGACACGATCGATCGCCAACACGATCGACACCTCGGTCTGGCGCAGCCTGGGCAGCCGTGCCGCGGGCGACGTCGTGGCCGACCCCTGACCTCGATCCGGTGCACGTCCATCCGTCGTCCGACCCCTCTGGAGACTCAGCCATGTCTGGCTTCCTCTGCGCCGCTGTCCGACGAGCAGGCGGCGCCTGCGTTGCTGTGGCGTGCATCACCATCCTGACGCCGGCCGGCCTTCGGGCTGCGGAACCGGTCGATGTCCGCGCCGCGATCGCCAAGGGCTCGGCCTACCTCATCGACAAGGGGCAGGCGGCCGACGGGAGTTTTTCGGCGGAGATGGGACCGGCGGTGACGGCGCTCGCCGTGACGGCGCTCGCCAAGAGTGGCACACCCGCCGACGCGCCGGCCGTCGCCCGCGGCATCGGCTACCTGATGACCTTCCGGCAGGCCGACGGCGGAATCCATCAGGTCGACTCTCCCGTGGGCAACTACGAGAGTTCCATCGCGCTCATGGCACTCGTCGCCTGCAATGCCGACGGTCGCTACACGCGGGAGATCAAGGGGATCGAGGCCTTTCTCAAGGGTCTGCAGTGGGACGAGGGTGAGGGCAAGGGCCCCGAGGATCCGTCCTTCGGCGGCGCCGGGTACGGCAGGAAGTCGCGGCCCGACCTGTCGAACACGGCGTTCCTCATCGAGGCGCTGCGCGAGGCGGGCACGAGCCCCGACGATCCAGCCATCCAGAAGGCGCTCGCGTTCGTCTCGCGCACGCAGAATCTGCCCGGGCCGCACAACACGCTGCCGATGGCGGAGAAGAACCCCGACGGAGGCTTCTACTACACGCCCTTCGGTGAGGGCGAGAGCCAGGCGGGCCAGACGCCACAGGGCGGGCTCCGCAGCTATGGCTCGATGACCTACGCCGGCCTGAAGAGCATGATCTACGCCGGCGTGGACCGGGACGATCCGCGGGTGAAGGCGGCGCTCGAGTGGCTGCGTCGCCACTACACCTTCGAGGAAAACCCCGGCCTGGGCACGGCGGGGGCCTACTACTTCCTGCAGACGGCCTCCAAGTCGCTCGCCGTGCTCGGCGAGGACAGGTTCGTCGATGCCGCGGGCATGGCGCACGACTGGCGGAACGAACTCGCGACGGTGCTCGTGTCGCGGCAGCGGGACGACGGTGCCTGGGTGAACGAGAACGCCCGCTGGATGGAGGACGACGCGAATCTCGTGACGAGCTACGCGCTCCTGGCGCTCGCGCAGTGCCTGCCGAGGTGACGCGGCAGGCGGTCAGTCGTCGAGGTCGAAGAGCCGCTTGAGGGCGTCGAGCAGCCCGTGGGGCGATCCCGAGCGGCTCTCGTCACGCAGCGACACGAGCGGCGGGTGGAGCAGCTTCGCGGCGTAGCGATCGAATGCCTGCCGGATTTCGTCGCGGTCCGCGTCGGCGAGGTGGGGCAGGCGTCGAAAGAGCCGTTCGAGCTCAGCGTCTCCCGTCTCGCTCCATCCGGCCCGCAGCCTCTCGATGACGGGCGCGGTCGAGCGATGGTGGAGGTCGCCCATGAAGCGCCGCGTCTCCTCGTCCACGATCGCGAGCGCGGCCGGCATCTCCCGCTGCCGGCTGCGGCGGTTGGCGTCGCAGGCGGCGGCGAGATCGTCCACCGAATAGAGCCACACTCCCGACCGCGTGCCGATGCGCGGATCGAAGTCCCGTGGCACGGCGAGGTCGAGCACGACGAGCGGGCGGCCCTCGCGACGTGGCTCCACCGCGGCGAACAGATCGAGCGTGACGACCGGGTCCGACGCGCCGGTCGTGCTGACGACGAGATCGGCCGTGACGAGTTCCGCGGCGAGGCGATCGTACCTTCCGGGACGCGCCCCGAGCCGCGCCGCGAGCTCCACGGCCCGGCCCGCCGTGCGGTTCACGATCGTGACGTCGCGGGCGCCGGCCTCGCGCAGGTAGCGCAGGGTTTCGGCCGCCATCTTGCCGGCACCGATGAGCAGCACGCGCTTGTCGTCGAACCGCTCGAAGACGCCGCTCGCGAAGTCCGCGACCGCCACGCTCGGGATCGACACCCGCTGGCGGCCGAGGCCCGTCTCCGTCGCCACGCGCTTGGCGGCCCGCAGCGCACCCTGGAACATGCCGCCGGTGACCGGCCCCGCCGTGCGGTGCTCCTGCGCCAGCGTCCAGGCCTGCTTCACCTGTGCCAGGATCTGCGGCTCACCAAGCACCATGCTGTCGAGCCCGGCGGCGACGGCGAAGAGGTGCCGCACCACCGCCTCGTCGCG
>DNLZ01000166.1 GCA_003488325.1 Planctomycetaceae bacterium | reverse complement strand
CCATGGAACGCACGACACGACCCGCGACGCTCGCCGACCTGCGGGCGTCGGGGTGGAGGAGCCGATCCGTCAAGGACGAGGTACGGGAAAACTTCCTGCGGATGCTGCGGGACGGAGCGGAACTCTTTCCCGGCATCGTCGGCTACGACGACACGGTGATTCCCGAGATCAACATCGCCCTCCTCGCCGGGCACGACATGCTTTTCCTCGGCGAGAAGGGGCAGGCCAAGAGCCGGCTCATGCGGCTGCTCGTGCGGTTTCTCGACGAGTCCCTGCCCTACCTCGACGACCCCGCGATCCCGCTCCACGACGACCCCGAAAAGCCGATCACGTCGGCCGGCAGGCGGCTCGTGGCGTCGCGAGATCCGCAGGACGTCCCGATCGCGTGGTGGCCCAGGGCCGAGCGCTACGCGGAACGGCTCGCCCCGGGCACGAAGTTCGCCGACATCATCGGGGAGATCGACCCGGCCAGGCTGGCGGGCGGCACGAGCATGTCGAGCGAGGAGGCCCTGCACCTCGGCCTCATCCCGAGACTGCACCGCGGCATCTTCGCCATGAACGAACTCCCCGAACTCGACGAACTCGTCCAGGTCGGGATGTTCAACATCCTCGAGGAGCGGGACGTGCAGATCCGCGGCTACCCGGTGAAGTTCGACATCGACGTGATGCTGCTCTTCTCGGCGAATCCGTCCACCTACAACCGCTCGGGCAAGGTGATTCCGCAGCTGAAGGACCGCATCGGTGCGGTGATCCACACCCATTATCCCCGGGAGCGCGACCTCGGCATCCGCATGGTCGAGCAGGAGGCGGGCATCGACCTCGGCGGCGACTGGCCCGTCGTCGTCCCGCCCTTCATGAAGCAGATCGTCGAGCAGGTCACCATCGCCGCGCGGAAGAGCAAGTTCATCGACCAGCAGTCGGGCGTGTCGGCCCGGTTCTCGATCGCGAACTTCGAGACGATGGTGGCGAGCGCCCGCCAGCGGGCGGTGCGGCTCGGCGAGAAGCCGGCCGTGCCGCGGATCAGCGATCTCGGACACCTCTACACGTCGAGCCTCGGCAAACTGGAGCTCGACCTGATGGGCAGCCATCAGATGACGGAGCGGCAGGTGCTCGATGCGGTCATCGCCGAAGCGATCGCGTCCGTGTTCGAGGAGTATGTGGAAAGCCACGGGCTCGATTCGATCGCACGGGTCTTCGGGACGGGCGTGAAGGTGGAGGTGGGTGACATGGTGCCCAGCGCCGCCTACGAGGGGATCGTGGCGGAGGTGCCGGCGCTCTGGGAGCGGGCGCTCGAGGTCAACGTCGCCCGCGATCCGGCCGTCCGCGCCAGCTGCATCGAATTCGTGCTCGCGGGTCTCTATGCCACCGACCGGATTTCCCGCGTGCAATCCCACGGCCGCACGGTCTACGACACGGAGGGCTTCCGGTAGCGGCCATGCCCACACGCCAGACGCTCGGCGGCATCGTTCACTCGTACCAGCGGTACGACCCGGCCAGGATTCCGCCGCCGCGGGGCCCGGCCGCCGATCTCGTCTCCGCGGCGTTCGAGCAGCTGCTGGAATTCGGCGATGGCGGCGAGGCCGAGATCACCGAGGAGCAGCTCGCCCAGGCGATCGAGATCGATCCTTCGCAGCTTCGTCATCTCGGCCCGTCCCTCGAGAGCCTGAAGCGGAAGCTCGAGGAGCACCGTCGCCGCATCCTCGAGCGCTACGAGACCGACTCCGTGCGGAAGCGGGCGCGTCGCGACTTTCGGGAGTCGGCCGCGCGGATGGAGCCGCCGTCGCGGCATCGCGCGGAGTTCGACCGCGCGGTCCAGGGGGAGCAGATGCGGAGGCTGGAGCGGCTCTGGTATGCCCAGGAGGACGAGCAGGGGCGGTTTGCCGCCCAGCTCACGGCGCTCATCGAGCGGCTCGGCGATCTCTACCAGGTGGACGAGCTTGCCGCGAAGTGGGCGTTCACAGGTCGGGAGCGGCTGACGGTGGAGCAGGCGCTCGAGGTGAAGCGGCAGCTCGAGGAGATCGAGGAGCTGCTGCGGCAGGTGGACGAGGCGCGGGCGAATGCGAAGCTCTTCATCATCAACATGGAGGCCCTCTCGCGCTGGGTCGAGCGGGGCGATCTCGACGATCTCGAGCATCTGCGTCGGCAGGTGCAGGATCTCGTCGAGCAGCTCGCCGCACAGCAGGGGCTCGAGCGCACCAAGCAGGGCTACGCGCTCACCCCCAAGGCGCTGCGGATCTTCCAGGGGCGGCTGCTCGAGCGGATCTTCTCGGCGCTCGACCCCTCCCGCACGGGGCGGCATCAGGTCAACGTCACCGGGGACGGCGCGGTGGAGATGGTGCCCACGCGACCGTACGAGTTCGGCGACTCGATCGCCCACATGGATATCCCGGGGACGCTGACCAACGCCCTGCTGCGCCGGGCGGGCGAGCAGGTGGCGGGCCGCGTTCCCGCGGGCCCGCTCCGTCTCGATCAGCGCGACATCGAGATCCATCGCACGCGGAACACCCCGAAGTGCGCCACGACCGTCGTGCTCGACATGAGCGGGTCGATGCGCTACGGCGGGTTGCACGTGAGCGTCAAGCGGATGGCACTCGCGCTCCAGGGCCTCGTGCAGCGCGAGTACCCGGGCGACTTCCTCCAGTTCATCGAGATGTATTCCTTCGCCAAGCCGCGGCCGGCGGGCGAGATCGTGAGGCTCATGCCGAAGCCGGTCACGATCTTCGACTCGGTCGTCAGGCTGCGGGCCGACATGGCCGACCCGGCCATGAGCGAGGGCGATATCCCGCCGCACTTCACGAACATCCAGCACGCGCTGCAGCTCTCGCGGCAGCACCTCGCGCGGCAGGACACGCCGAACCGGCAGGTGATTCTGATCACCGACGGCCTGCCGACGGCCCACTTCGAGGGCAGCCAGCTCTTCCTCCTCTATCCGCCCCACCGCCGCACCGAGGAGGCGACGCTGCGCGAGGCGCGGGCCTGCCGACGCGACGGCATCACGGTCAACGTCTTCCTGCTCTCGGGCTGGTCGCAGTCGCGGGAGGACATCCAGTTCGCGTACCGGCTGGCCGAGGCGGCGCAGGGACGCGTGTTCTTCGCGAGCGGGGGCGACCTCGACCGGTTCGTCGTGTGGGACTACGTCGCCCGTCGCCGGTCGATCATCGGGTGAGCCCGCAGACCCTCACGGGGAGTCTCGGCGGGGACGGGTCCGCTCCCGCCAGAGCATGGCCGCGGACGTCACGGCGGCTCCCCCCGCGGCCAACCCGAGGGTCCAGAGCGGGATGATCCGCTCGGGGGCCATCGGGCTCGTCAGTGGTGGCGGTTCATGGGCCGTGGCGGCGAGATCCTCGGGTTCCAGCCCCGCCGCGCGTCGCGACCGCTCGACGGCCGCGCGCTCACGGCCGAGGTAGCGTCGCTCGAGCTGCCCCTGCCGTTTGGCAAACTTCGGGCCGATGAGCAGGAGGCCGACGAGGGCCATCAGGGAGAACATGAGTCCCCAGAACCAGGGACTGTCCGTGAGCCGGCGCCCGTCCGCCGGCGGAACGCCGTGGTGCGCGGGCGGCGGAAGGGTGTCCGGCGACGTGGTCATCTCTGGAGCGTAGGTCGCGCGCGTCCGCCGACAAA
>DNLZ01000397.1:686-3724 GCA_003488325.1 Planctomycetaceae bacterium | reverse complement strand
GTGGCGCATCACCCGACACGCATGACCGCATTCGCACGCTGAAAGCATGCGCCACGTTTGGGGCAGGGTGTCGTCACAGTCTTACTCGGTCACGTCGGGAAATCGGGTCCGCGAATCGGTCTCCAGAGTTGTGCCTTGTGGGATGCGGGCGAAGTCCGCGTTACATTCTGGAGATGCCTCCGCGCGCACTGCAACGACCCGGTCGAGCGATCCTCGTGGCGACCCTGGCCGTCGCGCTCGGGCCGGCCGCGGGGGCCGGGATCGACGACGTGCCGAATCCGGTGCCGCGTGCGCTCGTCGTGGGTGCGCCGCTCGCGCGGTGGGACTTCGACGCGGGGGTCGCAGACTGGCGGGCGCGGCACCACTGCCGCATTGCGGCGTCCGACGGCCTGCTCGTGGTGGAGCACGATGGAGAGGATCCGTATCTCGGCACGCCCGTGCACGTGCCGGCGGGCGACGTCGTCGTGCGGCTCCGGCTGCGGTCGGAACGCGAAGGCAGCGTCCAGATCTTCTGGTCGAGCGACGAACAGCCCGGAGAATCTCCGGAACGGGTGGTGAGCTTCGCCAGTGGTGGCGACGGCCAGTGGCGCGAGCACGACGTGCCGATCGACGTGTCCGGCACGCTCGCCACCCTGCGACTCGACCCCGTCGGGGGCGCGGGACGAACCGACATCGACTGGATCGCGATCCACGGCGGCGGCTGGCATCCGCTCGAGATCGCCGCACTCGAGGCGGACGCCCCCACGGGCCCGGCCCGC
Organism: Planctomycetaceae bacterium; assembly: GCA_003488325.1. Taxonomy (GTDB): domain Bacteria; phylum Planctomycetota; class Planctomycetia; order Pirellulales; family UBA1268; genus QWPN01. Next base: position 2,966 of record DNLZ01000397.1, on the reverse strand, counting down.
GTGCATCTCCGCAACCACGCCCCGCACGAGCAGTCGGCGACGATCGACGGAAAGCCCGTCACGCTTCCACCCGGGATCACCACGGTCGAGGTCGAGGTCGCGGCGGCACACCCGCTCGCCTGGCACACGATCCACCTCGAGTCGCCGGGGCTGCCGTCGATCGAGCGTGGCTTCTGGGTCTATCGACCGGAGGACACTCGCCCCGAAGAGGCTCCCATCTCCCGGCGGATCGGCGGGCTCGACGTGCGCATCGCGCGCGACGGCTCGTGGGTGCGCGTCGAACGTGACGGCCGGACGGTCGCGGCCCTCGCGCCGCTCGTGCATGCCGGAGGCCGCCTGCCGACACTCTCACCCGTCGATGCCACCGCGTGGCCGCTCCTCTTCACGGGGGACGGATTCCACGTCACGCTCGGCAGCGACGGCACCGACGTCCTCACCGTCGCGATCGAGCACGGCGGCACGTCACCCGACGCCGAGCCCGGGTTCGAGGGGCCGGTCGTGCGGACCTTCGGCCGGCTCGAGCAGGGTCTCCTCGCCGGCGTCGAGTATCTCGGACGCGACGAGCGGTCGAGTTCACGGCTCGACATCGAGACCGAGGAGCACCTGCGTTTCGAGCCCGACCCGCTCGACGTCACGCTGCCGCTCATGGCCTGCGTCACCGATCGTGCCGCCGTCGCGATCGCCTGGCTCGACCCGTCGCTCCAGCCCACGTTCGCGGCGCCGGACTTCGTCGACCTCGCGCCGGGGCACCGCATGTCGCTGCGGGGAAGACATGTCACGGCCGCGATCCGCGTGGGCCCCGGATGGACCGACGGTGGTCGGCTCGAGCCGGCGATCCTTTGGGCGGTGCGGCGGCGCGGCGGGCTGCCCCCCTGCCCTTCGCAGCCCAGGCCTCCCGAGGATCAGATCCGGTTGTCGCTCGCCGCCTACGAAGGGCCGATCCACGACGCCGACAACGGCGGCTGGTTCCATGCCATCGTGCCGGGCGTGCGCCGCATGCCCGAGCACGGCGCGCCCTTCGCCGACTGCGCCTCCGCGGTCTTCCGTCTTACCGGCACGATGCCTCCGCTCGAACGCCTGCAGCCAGGGGGCGGACACGTGAGCGACCCCACGAGCTGGTTCGTCTCGGGCCGGGCCGCCGAGTGGCGACACCACGCCGACGCGGAAGCGGCCGGGCTCCGCGGCGCGCAGCAGGCGGACGGCTCCTGGAGGTACGACGGCCCCTATGCCCGCGGCCACTTCGAGAACACGGCCAGCGGCGTCTGCGCGAAGCCCTGCGCCACGCTCCTCGAGCACGCCAGGCTGACCGGCGACGTGGAGTCGCTCGCTGCCGGCCTCAGGGGCCTCGCTTTCCTCGGGCGGTTCCGCACGCCGCGCGGGGCGCAGGTCTGGGAGGTGCCGCTCCACACGCCCGACCTGCTCGCCTCGGCCTACGCCACCTGGGCCTGCGTGCGCGCGTTCGAACTGACCGGCGACGCCGCCCATCTCGCGGAGGCGCGCCGCTGGGCCCTCACGGGCGTGCCGTTCGTGTACCAGTGGTCGGATCGACCCATCATGGCCTCCGCGACGATCGCGGTGTACGGCGCCACGAACTGGCGTTCGCCAGTCTGGATCGGCCTGCCGGTCCAGTGGTGCGGCACCGTCTACGCCCACGCCCTGCTCCGCCTCGCCCCGCACGACGACGCGCTCGACTGGCGGCGGCTCGCCGAGGGCATCACCGTGTGCGCCGAGCGGATGCTCTACCCCGACGGCCCGTCGATCGGCTGCCTGCCCGACGTGTTCGACCTGCGCACCCAGCGCCGGCTGCCGGCGGACATCCATCCGGGCGTCGTCGTCTCGCTCCGCCGCCAGCTCGACGGGCTGCCCGACGGCCTCTTCGTGGCCCGCGCCGGAGGCCGCCGCGTAGTGGCGCCGTTTTCCGTGACGATCGCGGGCGACGCCGCCCGGGTCGAGGCGGTGCCGGGACTGCGCTACCAGGCCATCGTGGATGGCCGGGTGGTGGACATCGAGAGCCTTGGCCGCGACGAGATCCCGCTCGCGCGGCCGTGAAGGGGCTGCCCATGCCCCGAGCGCCGGGCTGGGGGTGCGAGCGGAAGCAGGATGCCGAAGCGAATCAATGGCGTCGATTCGCACGCCTGGAGGCGTACGCCACGAGGGGTGGTGCGATGGCGTCGATTCGCACGCCTGGAGGCGTACGCCACGAGGGGTGGTGCGATGGCGTCCATTCGCACGCCTGGAGGCGTGCGCCACGAGGGGCAGTGCGATGGCGTCGATTCGCAC
>DNLZ01000397.1:0-324 GCA_003488325.1 Planctomycetaceae bacterium | reverse complement strand
ATGGCGTCGATTCGCACGCCTGGAGGCGTGCGCCACGAGGTGCGCCACGAGGGGCAGCCGCCGGTCGCGGTCACAGATACGTGTTGATGACGTTCTCGAAGAGTTCCTGCCGGCCGCTCGTGCAGGCCGCGGAATCGCCCTTGGCGAGCATCTCGCGCTCGAGTGACGCGAACGATTCGCTGCCCGCCTCGATCCGGGTGCCGAGCGGGCTCGACCACGACGCGTAGCGCTCGTCGACGAGCTTCCGGATCGCGCCGTCCGCCCGCATCGCCGCGGCGATCTTCAGGCCGCGCGCGAAGGCGTCCATGCCGCCGATGTGCGCGT
>DNLZ01000360.1:2853-3802 GCA_003488325.1 Planctomycetaceae bacterium | reverse complement strand
CGGCACGGACACCGCAGTCGGCGCGGCCGGTGCAATCGGAACAGGAGTTCGCGTCGCCCGCACGCGCACCGTCCGCGCCGTCGAAAAACCGCCTGTAGAGTTGGGGTGGATCCCATCGCGTCACGGAGGCACGCATGTCGCTCGCCACCCGCCAGTCCCGTCCCTTCGCATCCCCGGGCCGCGCCGCCGGCCGTATCGAGCAGGCCGAGCTCGACGACGTGGCCGAACCGTCACGGGATCGGCTGCGGGACCTGACGGCGCTCGTGCTCGTGGCGACCGTCGCGTTTCTGATCGCGTCGCTCGCGACCCATCACCCCGCCGATCCGCCGGTGCCGCGGATGGTCCCCGCGCACGTGCGTGCGACGAACGCATGCGGCCTGCTCGGGGCGGCCGTGGCCGCGTTCGCATACGAGTGGCTGGGGCTCGGGGCGTGGGTGGCGACGGCGTTTCTCGGGGCCCTGACCTGGGTGCAGCTGCGGCGGCATCACCTGGCCGACCTGCCGCTCCGCGCGGCGGCGGCCGTCGTCGCGACCGCGGGCGCCTGCACGCTCGTGGCGACGTTCCTGCCGACATGGATCGACAGGCCGCTGTGGGGTCCCGGCGGCCGCATCGGTGCGGTCGGCCACTTCTTCGCCGAAAGCCATCTCGCCCATGGCGGCGCGGCGATCGTCACCACGGCGATCACCGGGGCGGGCCTGTTCATCGCCTGCGACACGTTCGTGCTCTGGTGCGGAGTGGCGCTGGCGAAGGCCTGGACGTGGTGCATGGCGCTGCTCGCGGCCGTCTCGAGCCGCATCGCGTCGTGGGGCGCCACCCGCGCCGCCGCCCGGGCCACCGCGGCCACCGCGGAGGACGAAACGGAGTCGCTGGCACGCCGGTTCCCGGGCCTTCGCAATCGCCTGACAGGGGGTGCCGCCCGCGCCACGGCCGACGAGGATGACGACTCCGA
>DNLZ01000360.1:0-2458 GCA_003488325.1 Planctomycetaceae bacterium | reverse complement strand
GCCGACGCGGAGCAGGAGGACGCCGAGGACGAGGCCGAGGGTGCCGGCGCGGATGACGACGATGCCGAGGCGACGGTCGACGAGGCACCCACAGCGGTTCAGCCCGCGGTGCCCATCCGCTCGCGATCGCGGTCGAGTCGTCGGGCGTCCGAGCCGCTCGCGATGGCACCGGACCCCGTGGCCGACTACGAGCTGCCCTCCCTGGACCTCCTGCTGCCGACCGAATACCTGGAGCTCGACCAGCAGGAGCAGGAGGTGCGCGACCGGGCCCGCGTGCTCGAGAAGACGTTCGCCGAGTTCGGTTTCAAGGTGAAGGTGGTGGAGGTCGAAACCGGCCCGGTGATCTCGCAATACGAGATCGAGCTCGAGGCCGGGCTGCGGCTGGCGAAGATCACGAACCTGGCCGACGATCTCGCGATCGCCCTGCGCGTGCCGAGCGTCCGCATCGTGGCGCCGATCCCGGGGAAGAACTCCGTCGGCATCGAGGTGCCCAACACGACCCGGCAGATGGTCCGCCTCCGCGAGGTGATCGAGGAGACGCAGGCGAAGAGCCGCACGATGAAGATCCCGATCTTCCTCGGCAAGGACGTGGCCGGCAATCCGATGGTGGTGGACATGGCGAGCATGCCCCACCTGCTCATCGCCGGCCGCACCGGCACGGGCAAGTCGGTGTGCCTCAACTCGATCATCGTCTCGATGCTCATGACGCGCCGTCCCGACGAGGTGCGGATGCTGATGATCGATCCGAAGATGGTCGAGCTGACGCCCTACAAGTCGCTGCCGCACCTCATGCACCCGGTGGTGACCGACATGAAGAAGGCCGAGGCGATCCTCGCGTGGGCCGTCGAGAAGATGGAGGAGCGGTACGCGCTGCTTGCGAAGGTCGGTGTGCGCCACCTCACGCAGTACAACGCCCTCGGTCGCGACGAGCTGCTGCGACGCATCGGCCCCGAGACCGAGGAGGAGGCGGCCGCCATCCCCACCACGATGCCCTTCATCGTGATGATCGCCGACGAGATCGCGGACATGATGATGACGGCGGGCAAGGAGATCGAGGCCCACATCATCCGCCTCGCCCAGAAGAGCCGTGCCGTCGGCATCCACCTCATCCTGGCCACCCAGAAGCCGACGGTGGACGTCATCACGGGCCTCATCAAGAGCAACCTGCCGGCCCGCATCGCCTTCCAGGTCGCCAGCCGCACCGACAGCCGCGTGGTGCTCGACGAGATGGGCGCCGAGCGGCTCCTCGGCAACGGCGACATGCTCTTCCTGTCGCCGGGCACGAGCCAGATCCTCCGCGGCCAGGGCACGTTCTTGAGCGACGACGAGATCGGTCGCGTGATGGCCGCGATCGGCACGACCGAGCCGCAGTACGCCGCGGAACTCGTCAACCTCCAGCCGGCCGGGGCGGCGGATGCGGCGGGCAAGCCCGGCGGCAGCCCGCGGGACAAGGACGACCTCTATGACGCGGCCGTCGAGGTCGTGATCCGGGAGGGTCGTGGCAGCGTCTCGCTCCTGCAGCGGGCGCTCGGCGTCGGGTACGGACGCGGCGCGCGACTCATCGACTTCATGGCGGAGGACGGCGTGGTCGGCCAGTACGCCGGCAGCCAGGCCCGCGAGGTGCTGCTCACCATGGAGCAGTGGGCCGCACGCAGCGGCACCGCTCCCCTGCCCCCCGATCCCGCCCCCCGCAAGCTCACGATCAAGCCCCATGTCGAAGCGGTGCCGGCACGGTCGACCGGCGTGATCGGCGATGGTCCCGACGATGACGACGGTGACGACGAGGACGACGACGACCAGCACGCGTATGACGATGACGACGCGTTCGCCGAGGCCGAGGACGACGAGGCGGCCGACGAGGTTGACGAGGACGCCGACGAGTCGTGGGAGGACGAGGAGGACTCGGACGACGACGACTCGGGCGACTCCGAGGACGACGACGAGGACGAGGACGACTGACGACCGGCTCTTCCCATCGCCACGTCGACGCGTGGGCCGGTCCTCAGTGCTGGTAGACGGCGTAGCCCGCCTCACGCAGTTCCTTCGCCCAGGCCTCTTCCGTCGCCACGGCGTCGGCCCACGTCATCGCCGGGAAGTCGGCGAAGAGGTCGGGTCGCAGCCGGATCGCATGACGGCGCACGAGCGGGCAGCCCTTATGGCCCCTCAGATGGTTGGCGTAGCGGATGAGCGGATCGAGACCCGTCGAGCCGACGTACAGACAGGTCTGGCCGGGCTTCGTGTACCGGTTCTGCCGGATGAAGCGGCGCTCGCGGCGCACCGCCGGATCGAGTTCCACCACGTAGATGCGGTGGTGCAGGCGACGCGTGCGGCGGCTCACTCGGCGGGAAGATGACATCGGCGGCTCACAACGTCGACGGGCAGGATCCAGGTGGCGGGGCCGAGGCTCGAGACCGTTCCGGTCCGGGGCTCGTGACCGCCACATGGGATCGCGTTCAAG
>DNLZ01000243.1 GCA_003488325.1 Planctomycetaceae bacterium | reverse complement strand
TCGATTCTCCCTGTGGCGTACGCCTCCAGGCGTGCGAATGGTCCGGCCGCGGCGACCGTTCCCTAGAGAAGCGTTCGCCGCCCCCCTTCGACTGCCTGCCCGGACTGCCGGGCGTCGCTCGCGCCCACCAGAATCCGCTTCAACTGTGCATGCGCGGCAGCGGGTCGCCGCGGTCGATGATCGCGGCCTCCGCTTCGGCCAGTTCATGCAGCCGTTCGTGCACCTCGCGGTCGGTCGCGAAGTCGCAGGCTGCCCGCACGTAGGTGGCGTGGTGGCGGGCTTCGGATTCGAAGAGGCTGCGGTAGAACCGCCGCAGCGCGTCGTCCGCCACGTGCTCGGCGAGCAGCGAGAAGCGTTCGCAACTGCGTGCCTCGATCAGCGATGCGACGAGCAGCCTGTCGACCGCGCGGTGTGGCTCGTCGCGACGGATGAGGTCGTGGAGACCCTTGGCATAGCCACCCGGGGCGAGCTTGCGGAAACGGATGCCGCGCTGCTCAAGCAGGTCGAGGACGAGGCGGAAGTGATCGAGTTCCTCGGTGACGATCTCCGGCATGGATCGCGCGACGGACGGGCGGTCGACGTAGGAGAAGAGGAGGTTCATCGCCACGCCGGCGGCCTTCTTCTCGCAGTGCGCGTGATCGATGAGCACCTCGTCGAGGTGCCGATCGACCTGGGCGAGCCACCGGGCCGACGACGTGGATGCGAGGCTGAGCATGGACGGCGCCGCGGGAGCGGGCGGACGGACCCTTGCCGTCGGCATCCCCGCGACCCATGATACGAGTCTTGGGGGTTTCCCGGGCGCCGTACGGCACGCGTGGCATCCCCTTCCCGCCGAGGTGTGCCATGATCGCGTTCGATCGCCCCGCCTCGACGCCGCAGGAGCGAAACGTCCTCGGCGGACCGCTCATCGCCTGCTCCCGTGAGCCGCTGACGGGCTTTTTCCGCGACGGGTGCTGTCGCACCGGACCCGCCGACGCCGGGGTGCACACGGTCTGCGCGGTGATGACGAAGGACTTCCTCGAGTTCACCGTTCGAGCGGGGAACGACCTGGTGACGCCGCAGCCTCAGTGGGGCTTTCCGGGACTGGTCGTGGGCGATCGCTGGTGTCTCTGTGCCGCCCGATGGCTCGAGGCCGCGGAGGCGGGTCACGCGCCCCCGGTCGTGCTCGAGGCGACGCACGAGAAGTCGCTGTCGATCGTGCCCCGCGACCTGCTCGAGCGGCATGCCGTGACGATCGCCTGAGCCGGTGCCTGAAGCGGGTCGGCCCGTTCCGCCGGTGATCGCGACACGCGGTCGACGCGATCGGCGCCGCGCGTTTTCACGGAATTCTCACATCGATCGGTGCTGCGTTGCGCGTGTTTCCGTGACTACCCTCCAGCGAGGATCACGGATCGGGTCCACCGCCTCACGGAGCCGCATGGGACGGCCGGCACAGGGCCGGTCGCCCGCACGGGTGGCAGGGTGGATGGCTGGCATGGACGACCTCGTTCACGGGCTCACGCACGGCCCCACACGCGGAGGTGTCGATCATGAGGGTCCGGGCCCTGTTCATTTCCGACGTCCATCTCGGCTGCCCCTTCTCGCAGTCGCAGGAACTCCACGACTTTCTCGGCCGCTACGAGCCCGACCGGCTCTACCTCGTGGGCGACATCATCGACGGCTGGAAACTCAAGCGCACCTTCGTCTGGGACGACACCGCGAGTTTCGTCGTTCGCCGCGTGCTCGGGATGCTCAAGCACGGCACCCGGGTCTTCTACGTCACGGGCAACCACGACGAGTTTCTCAGGCAGTTTGCCCCGCACACCTTCGGCCACATGGAACTGGCGGACCAGTTCGTGCACGTCACGGTCGATGGCCGCAGGCTCCTCGTCATCCACGGCGACTGCTTCGATCACCTCACCAAGCACGCGGCGTGGGTGTACCACCTCGGTGATCGCGCCTACACCGCGGCGCTCCACCTCAACCGGTGGATGAACGTCGCCCGCCGCCGTCTCGGGTATCCGGCCTGGTCGCTCAGTTCGGCGCTCAAGACCCGGGTGAAGTCGGCGGTCAACTTCATCAACGACTTCGAATCGTTCGTCGTGCGCTACACCAGGCAGCAGGGCTGCGCCGGCGTCGTGTGCGGGCACATCCACGTGCCGGCCATCCGTCGCCTCGACGGAATCGACTACCACAACTGCGGCGACTGGGTCGAGCACTGCACGGCCCTCGTCGAGCACCTCGACGGGCGGATCGCGCTCGTCGGACCGGCGGGCGAGGTCGATCCGGCCGTCCGCGGTCAGCCCGACGATGGCCGCCACTCGAGGCCGAGGATGGAAATGTCGTCGAGCGGGCCGTTCGGCTGACACCACGTCTCGACCGCGGCGAGCAGCGACGCCACGCTCTCCTCGAGCGGCAGGTCGCGGGCGGCCCGCATGCAGGCCGCCATCGCCTCGTCGCCGTACGGGTTCTTCTCCGCATCCATCGCCTCGGGCACGCCGTCGGAATAGAAGTAGATGCGGTCACCCGGGGAGAGCTGGAGCGACTGCTGCGCGTACTCGATCTCGGGAACGAACGCGATCGGAAATCCCTCGGCGGCGTGAAACTCGAGATCGGCGCCGTCGCCCGGCACCCGCACGAGCGCCGGGTGCCCTCCCGACACGTAGTCGAGCCTCCCGGTCGGCAGGTGGAGCACCGCGTAGAGCATCGTGAAGTAGAGGCCGGAGAACTCGTCGGCCTGGAAGAGGCGGTTGAGCTGGGTCGCGACCTCCGCCGGGGGCACGATCACGGGTCGGCCATCGGGACCCTGCCGGACGAGCACGGCCGAGTCCGACACCTTCGGCACGAGGAAGCGTCCCACCGTCACGGCCATCAGGGACGACGGCACCCCGTGGCCGCTCACGTCGACGACGAACAGGCCGGCGTGCTCCTCGTCGAGCGGGAAGAAATTGAGAAAGTCTCCCGCCAGGCCCTGGCATGGGACGTACCGCCAGGCGACGTTCGCCGAGGGCAGCGTCATGTCCTCGGCGGGCAGGAGCGAGCGCTGCACGCGGGCCGCCGCCTCCAGATCCCGCACCATGTGGGCGTTGATCCGGGAAATCTCCTCGTTGAGCTCGCGCAATTCCGAGTTGGACTTCTGCAGGCTGTCGCGGGCGATCGAGAGATCCTGGTTGGCGACGATCAGTTCGCGGTTCTTCGCCACCGCGTTCTCGAACGTCGAGACGAGCAGATTGAGGGCCTGCTGGCGTCCCGCACGCACGCGAAACGTCTGCCCGGCGAGCTTGACCTCGAGCACCGACTCCGCCTCGTCCTCGACCTGCAGCGGCGTCGCGAGGAGCGACTCCATGCGTCCGAGGAGGTATTCGGGCTCGTACGGCTTGGTGACGTAGTTGTCCGCGCCGGCGTCGAGGCCGCGGATGATGTCGATCGGATCCGCGAGCGTGGAGAGCAGGATGAAGGGGACGGTCCGCAGGGACGGGTCCGACTTGAGCGACTTGCAGAACTCGTAGCCGGTCATCACCGGCATTTCAATGTCGGAAATGACGATATCGGGCCGACGTTGTCGCGCGAGCACGAGCGCGTCCGACCCGTTTTCCGCCCAGCGCACGGTATGGCCTGCGGCGACGAGCCGACGCTCGAGCATCTTCGCCTGCATCCGGCTGTCCTCGGCGATGAGGACATCCACTCCGCCGGAAGGGCGTGCCTCCGCCGTCGCCGCCTCGCTGCTGGCGTCCACGTGTGCCACCTCGCGTCAGGTGAAGGTGGCCAGCGCGGTCGGGGCATCCTTGTGGATGCTGAAGAGCTTGTCGAGGTTCGTGAGTTTGAAGACCTGGAAGATTTCCGGCCGGATGCCGCACATCTTCAGTCGTCCATGGCCGGCCGAGATCTTCCGATGCAGCTGGCCGAGCAGGCCGAGCATGGCGCTCGACATGAACTCGACGTTCGAGAAGTCGAGCAGCACGTCCGGACCCGACGCCTTGCCGATGAGCTGGGTCATTTCCGAACGGATCTCGTCGAGCGTGGTGTCGTCGAGGATCTTCTTGTCCTTGAAGAGCACCATGTGAATGTCGCCCTTCTTGCCGGTCTGGATTCTGCGAAACTGGTCCATGGCACGAGTCCGAGCGGGTGGCGGGGGCCGGCAACCCAGAAAAATCGATGGGCGAAAAAGGGTGTTCGCCGGCCTCCAGAGGGTACCGTGCCGCAGGGTTTGCCGCCAGCAAGTCGGTCAGGACCGCCAGGGCGGCCCTTTTGGAGCGCGTCGCGCCGCGATCGCCCGATTCCTCCGGTGCCGTGCGAGGCTGGAATCGGCCGACCGGCTGGGGCGAATCACTTGCGTCGGGGGAAAAAGCCCGCAAAAAACGAGGGGGTCGGACGCGTTGCGTCCGACCCCCTCTGATCACATCAGCGACGGCTGGTGAGCCCGTCGTTCAGCCTTCAGCAGCCGCGACGGCAGCCGCGCTTGCGGCAGCCACGACCACCCGAGCCGCACGCGGCGGCCTCGCCACCGCAGGCACCGGCGGCACCGCAGGCACCCGCGTCGCCACAGGCACCGGCACCGGCGGCACCGGCATCACCACCACAGCCGCCCTCGACGGGCACCTCGACCGCGACCGTCACGCACTTCTGCACCGGCACCTCCTTGGTGACCGTGTGCGGAACGCGGACCGTGTAGGTCGACGTCTTGGTCTCCGGCACGCAGTCGTAGGTCGTCACGGTGTACGACTCTTCCTTCTGCTGCGGAACCATGACCGTGTACGAGACCTCCTTGGTCATCGTCTCCGGCACGCACTTCGTCACCGTGTACTCCCGAGTCTTCGTCTCGGTGCGGTACTTGGTGACGCTGACCGAACGGGTCTTCTGCTCCGGCACCATCTTCGTGACGGTGTAGGTGCGGGTCCGCTCCTCCGGCACGTTGACCGTGACGGTGTGGGTGCGGGTCCGCTCCTCCTGACGGTGCTTGGTGACAGAGACCGTCCGGGTCTTCTGCTCGGGCACCATCTTCGTCACGGTGTAGGTCCGGGTCCGCTCCTCAGGACGGCAGCTCGTGACCGTGTAGGTCCGGGTCCGCTCCTCCTGACGGTGCTTGGTGACGCTGACCATCCGGCTGCGCTGCTCCTGACGGCACTTGGTGACCGTGTAGGAGTAGGGAACCTCCTCGGTGACGCACTCGTAGGTGGTCACGGGAACTTCCTTCGTCTCACACGTGGGCACCCAGACCCGCTTGCAGCACTGCTTCGGCGGGCAGGGGCAGCCGCAGGCGTCGGTGCCACCCGGCACCTCGACCATCTGGTTCTGCCACGAGCCACCGCGCACCTGCACCGTCTTCATCGACTGGACCGGAACCCGCTTCTGCACGGTCCGGCTGCCGCTCATCTCCTCGGTGTAGGGCACGTTCACCGTGTAGGTCTGCTCGACCTGCTCGGTGTAGGGCACGCTCACCGTGTAGGTCGAGGTCTTCTCCTCGGACACGGGCACCATGACGGTGTAGGTGGAGGTCTTCTCCTCCGTCACCGGCACCATCGCCGTGTAGGTCTGCTCGACCTGCTCGGTGTACGGAACCGAGACCGTATAGGTCGAGGTCCGCTCCTCGCTCTTCGGCACCATGACGGTGTAGGTGGAGGTCTTCTCCTCCTTCACCGGCACGTTCACCGTGTAGGTCTGCTCGACCTGCTCGGTGTACGGGACCTGCACGGTGTACTCGGCCGTCTTGGTCTCCGTGACGTTGCGATTGACCGTGTAGTTGACGGTCTTCGTCTTCGTCTCGGGCACCATGACGGTGACCGTGCGGGTCTTCGTCTCGGTCTTCGGAACACGCGTCATGACGGTGTAGGACCGCTCACGCGTCTCCGTGGTGTACTCCGTCGCCGTGACCGTCTGCATCTCGGTCACGTACTGACGCTGGTACACCGTCCGGGTGCCGCCACACGCGGCACCCACATCACCACAGCCGCTCGCGCTGGAGGCGGCGTCACCGCAGCCACCGGCACAACCGCCGCCGCAGGCACCGCAGTCGGCCGCCCACGTGCTCGTGCACATGGCGGCGACGGCGACGGCCGCCAGCAGGCAGGAAACAAACTTCCGCATCAGGAACTCCTCAGAAACAAGGGGGGGAACACAGGAACTGGATCGAGACGTTGTCGAGAACGCGCCCGAAGCCGGTCGGTCGAAGAGACCGCTCTCCACGACGACCGAAACGCTCGGCCGCCTGATAAGTTGGATAGGATACGTAGAGTAAAACGGCTTGCAAGGATGTGCGGCGCGGTTGTGCGTTTTTTTCACCGAGCCCTCACCAAGCCCCGTTGTCCCGCCGCGGACAGCCGCTCTTTCCGCCAAAATTTGACTTTTCCGGAGTCGCGGGCCAGACCGCTGGAGTGCCGCGAAACCGCGGGTTCCCGCCGGTTTGAGGCCCGTGACGCGGGCAGTATGCTGCCGCGGGGTGCCGGGAACGATCGCCCGTCGGGTGCGTCCTGCCGCCCCTCGCCACCAGGAGCCGGTTGCCATGTCGATGCCTCACCAGGCCGCGATCCGTGCGGGAATCACCCTCGTCGCCTCCATCGTCGCGTGCACGGCGTCCGCCGATGTGTCGCTCAACGCCATGTTCGGTGATCACATGGTGCTGCAGCAGGGCATCCGCAATCGCATCTGGGGACGGGCCGATGCGGGCGAGCAGGTGACCGTCACCCTCGGCGGCCAGTCCCACGCGGGGACGGCGGGTCCTGACGGTGCGTGGCACGTCATGCTCGACCCTGTGACCGCCTATGGCGGACCGCACACCCTCACCGTCAAGGGCAAGAACACGCTCACGTTCAACGACGTGCTCATCGGCGAGGTCTGGATCTGCTCGGGGCAGTCGAACATGCAGTGGAGCGTGAACCAGAGCAACGACGCCGACCTCGAGAAGGCCGCCGCGTCGTATCCGCAGATCCGCTTCATCTCGGTTCCGCAGGTCGGCACGCAGGATCCCCAGTGGACGTTCTCCGGCTCGTGGCAGGCCTGCTCGCCCGAGACCGTCGGGGAGTTCTCGGCAGTCGGCTACTATTTCGGCCGGCAATTGCACCAGACGCTCGGCGTGCCCGTCGGTCTCATCGACAACGCGTGGGGCGGCAGCGCGGCCGAGGCGTGGGTGCGACGCGACCGTCTCGCCGGCCATCCCACGCTGCGGGCGATCCACGAACGCTGGGCTGGCATGGAGGCCGGATACGAGGCGGAGAAGGCGGCCTACGACGCGAGCGTGAAGAAGTGGGAGGAGGCCGCGGCCAAGGCGAAGGCGGACGGCACGCAGCCCCCGGCCCGCCCCAATCCCGGTGCCAATCCGGAGGGGCGCATGCGGGGCAACGCGCGGCCCGGCAACATCCACTCCGGCGTCCTCACCCCGTCGATCGGCTACGGGCTGCGCGGCGTGATCTGGTACCAGGGCGAGTCGAACGCGTCGCGGGCGTATCAATACCGCGAGCTCTTCCCGCTCATGATCGCGTCGTGGCGCGAGGAGTGGAACCTCGCCGACAACCGCGACTTCCCCTTCTATTGGGTCCAGTTGGCGGACTTCAAGGCGGTGAAGCCGGATCCCGCGGAGAGCGACTGGGCCGAACTGCGCGAGGCGCAGACCATGACGCTCGACGCGCTGCCGAACACCGGCGAGGCCGTCATCATCGACCTGGGCGAGGGCAAGGACATCCACCCCAAGAACAAGCAGGATGTCGCCAAGCGGCTCGCGCGCTGGGCGCTCGCCGAGACCTACGGCCGCTCGGGCGTGGCCTGTCGGAGCCCGCGGTATGCGTCGATGGAGCGGAGCGGAGGCGGCATCGTGCTGTCGTTCGCCAACGTCGAGCCCGCGAAGGCCGCGTGGAGGCCGTTCGACGTCGCCGAGCCTGTCGGCTTCACGATCGCGGGAGCGGATCGGGCGTTCGTGCCGGCGGTCGCGAAGATCCTGGACGACGGTCGGATCGAGGTCTCGAGCCCGGCCGTGGCGGAGCCCGTCGCCGTGCGGTACGCGTGGGCCGACAACCCGGTTTGCAACATGTACTCCGCTGCCGGCCTGCCACTCACGCCGTTTCGCACCGATGACTTTCCGGGTGTGACCGCCGAAGCGAAGTGAGCCCGTACGGGTTGGGCCGGCCTGCCGCGTGCCAGCGGCGCCAGCACCGCGGGCGTGGGCTGTGCGCGGCGTGAGCGCGCACGGTACGATCCCCCGGTGGAACGACGCGCCGCGGCCGCGGATCGACGGCATCCGTCCGGCGATCCCGGCTGGTCCGGTTCGGGCACGTCCGGTTCCAAGAGGCCAGGTTCAGGACGGCCCGTTTCAGTTGGTCAAGGAGGTACCGATCGTGTTCGACCGCATCGCTCTCGGCGTGGCATGGCCCCGTTCCCTCTCGCGGTCGCACGCGTGGGCGGCGCTCCTCGCGCTGCCTGGCATCGTCGGGTGCTCGGGAGGCGGCCCGGCCGGTGGGCCGGTCGGGCTCGTGCACCGGGACGCGCAGGACGTTCGCGCCACCAGTCGTGTGCCCGTCGTCGTGTCGGAGCCCAGGCCGTTCCGCGTGGCCCAGATCGCCGTCCATGGGCACACCGGTGCCTCGCACCGGGTCGCACCCGGCCGCCTTCCGTCGATGCAGGGGACAGGTCGTGCGGCGGGCACGCCACCGGAGGCCCGCCCGGGCGCATGGCAGACCATCGCGGCCCAGACCGTCATCCCGTCGGTGGTGGCCGAACCGATGGATCGGGATCGCGAAGAGACCACTGCCGCGCACATTCGCGCGGCGCTGCGGGCCTACCTGACGGCGTTCAACCGCCATGACGCGAGCGGGCTGGCGGCCCTCTGGACCGCCGGTGGCACGAGCGTGGATCTCGCGTCGGGCGAGGTGACGGCCGGCCGCGAAGCGGTGCAGGGCGTGTTCGCGGCCCTCTTCGCGGAGGAAGAGTCGGCGTCGATCGACATCGACGTCGAATCGATCCGGCCACTGCGCGAAGGGGTCGCGGTCGTGGACGGCATCACGCGGCTGTCATTCGACGGGGCGGACCCGACGCAGACGCGGTTCTCGGCGGTGATGGTCGAGGAGGATGGCCAGTGGCGGCTGGCGAGCATGCGCGAGGCATCGTCCTCGCAGGCGGCGGCGACGCCGTCGCCTGCGCACCCGTTGGCGGAACTCGGGTGGCTCGTCGGGTCGTGGGAGGACATCGGGGCTGGCGTCACGGCGGGCACCGCCTGCTTCTGGAGCGCGGGCCGCGGATTCCTCGTGCGCACGCATACGGTCACCTTCGACGACACGCCCGAGGCGCGACCCGCGCCCGGCGATGAGCGCATTCCGGGGCTCCTGCCGGCCGGCCCGCGGCGGCCGCTGGAGCTCACCGAGATCATCGGCTGGGATCCGCGCGAGCGGGCCGTGCGGTCGTGGGTGTTCACCTCGACGGGTGGCTTCGCCGAAGGGACGTGGAGTCGGGAGGCGTCGGGATGGAAGGTGCGTCTCGAAGGCCGCGGGGCCGACTCGGGTCTCACGTGCATCTGCGCCCTCGTCCCGCAGGGCGCCGACGGCCTGACGGTGACGTACGACACCGACGCGCTCGCCCATCTGCTGCCGCCCGCGTGCGACTTCGTGCGGACCGCCCGAGCCGAATGACGGCGGTCAGCGCTTCGTGCGGGTGCGGCTGGGCGAGGCCATCTGCGGCCGCTTGACGAAGTACACCTGCGGGTCGTCGATCACCCAGGGCGTGCTCCAGGTGCGGCCGTCGTCCCGCGAGCACACGTTGAAGAAGAAGGTCTTGAACCACTCGGTGCGGTAGCCATACGGATACTGCGAGGTGATGTGGTCGTCCATCGAAAGATTCTCGACGCCCGGCTTCGCGAAGTAGTGCACCATGCCGTCCGGTGAGAACGACAGGCCGAGCGTCCACCAGCCCATCTGGCCGATCTCGGGACCGCGGATCTCGCCCCCGCGCTTGCCACCCCGAATCCGGAGGAAGACCTTGTCCTCGGACACGGTGCCGTCGCGCTGCCGCCCGCCCTTCTCGAGGCAGACGAACATCCCGGGCCAGTACTCTTCCAGTCCGAACCTGCCCTTCTGGGGATGATCCTTGCCCGTGATGATCGCGTGGGTGTAGCAGCCCGCGCGGAACCCGAAGCTCGGGCCCGACCGCTGCTCCCACTGCTCGAGCGGCGGCATGTAGACCCGCACGACCACGCTCGGGCTGTCGGCGGTGTGGATCCCCTGGCCGGTCACCCGCTGCATGTTGTAGATGAGGTCGTCCTGGTGCATCTGGTAGCTGATGCGCCCCGGGATGCCCGCGTTGAGCGTGGAGATGAGCAGGCCGTGCTCGCTCCCCTCGAGCCCCGTGGTCGGCAGGGCGATCCGCTTGACGACGTCGGGCGTGCCACGCTTGGGACCTTCGAACCAACGGCCGTTGGCGCTCTTGCCGAGCGGGCCGCGCAGCCGCTTGTCCTGCTCCTCGGAACTCTTCGGGTGGTTGTAGTGCCACTTCCAGTTCTCGTCCTCGAAGTCGTCGCCCACACCCTTGACGAGCGCGCCGGTGCCCGGCACGAGCACCGGCTTCTTCGGGGGCGCCGGAGGCGTCGGCGCCACGGGCGACATGACCGCGGAGTCGGCTCCCGCGGTGGCCTGCCGCGCGTCGGCGGGCAGAACGGCGGTTGCCTCGTCGCCCGATGCATCCGAGGTGGTGGCGGCGGACTCGGTGGGCTCGGCGGACTCGGGCTCGGTCGGTTCGGGCGCCACGGGCGACGACGCGGTTCCTGTCGCCTCCGCTTCAGGCTCGTCGGGTGCGACCGCCGGCGGTGCCGAGTCGGTCGGCAGTTCGAGGCCGATCGCCGCTTCCTCGGCGTCGGGCTGGGTGTCGGCAGGCGGCAGCGCGATGTCGTCCGCACGCGGCCCCGACACGACCGCCGAGGCGACGAGTGCGGCGAAACCCAGAATCCACGCGCGTGCGACGACTGACATGGCGATGACTCCCCATCCGGGAATCGGCCGCGACTCCATGGGCTGCTCCAGCCCCCGGCCGACCTCGTCCCGTCGTCGGGTCCATCGTCTTCCGCCGCCGTGCGGCGCCACTTGGCCGCTGGTCACGCCGAGCAGTTCGTGCCGCCCGCCCCGTCTTCTCACCTCATGCCGGCAGCCCGCACTCGCCGGTCACGCGCAGATCGCGCAGACCCCCACGGGTGCCGGCCGTCTAAAAGGTCATCTGGCGTCGTCGGTCGCGGTTCGTCACACACGTCTCCGTCGGATCGACGCGCGAGGTCTGGCCGTCGGACCAGCCGTGACATCCGTTTCATGAAGGGGGTGCCGTCGTCATGCCGATCGCCAACCGCGTCGTGACCCACCGCGTCAGATGTCTGGCGCTCATCGCGCTCCTCGGTGCGGCCGTGCCCGTGCGAGGCGAATCACCGGCCGTTCCTCCGAGCCTGGTCGCCGCGCCCGGCAGTCGTCCAGCCCCGCGATCCCATCTGCAGCCGGTCGGTGAGGTCGTCGCCACCACGCCCGTGGTCGATGCGGGACTGAGGCTCACGCGCGCCCCGCAGGTGCTGCGCGATCAGCTCGCGCTCGAGCGCGGGTCCGGACTCGTCGTCGACTCGGTGCAGCCCTCGTCCGCCGCCGCCCGAGCCGGGTTCCAGGTCAACGACGTGCTCGTGCGCATCGACGACCAGTTGATGCTGCTTCCGGAGCAGTTCGCGGCCTTCCTGGAGGCGTCGCCCCGCGGCGTGCCGCTGGCATGCCACGTCCTGCGGGCCGGCAAGCCGGTCGTGATCGACCTCGATGCGCGTGACGGGGCCGCTCCGTCCGCGGCGGTCTCAGCTGCCGCGCGGGATGCCCTGCGACCGGCCGCCTCCACGCTCGCGAAGCTGCCGCGGCTCGGGTCGTCCTCCGAGGCGCGCACGGCGCCCCCGCCACCGACCCTCACGCTCCCCGGGAGCGAGTTGGGCGCGACGGCTCCGCCCGCACCTCCGGCGGCACAGACGCTCGTCCGCAAGGATGCCGACTACCAGATCCGGCTGACTGCCGGGGACGACACGCGTCTCGTCGTGACGGACCGTGCGGGACGGCTCGTGTTCGACGACTGCATCGACACGCCCGAGGCCCGCAGCCGACTCCCACGGGCCGTGCGGGAACGCGTGGAACGGATGGAGCAGCATCTCGAGGGGCGCGTTCCGGCGGGTGACCGCCCGGCCGCCGAGATCGGCCGCCTCGACGTGCCTCCGATCACGGTTCGTTGAACCGCCGCGGCGCGGCCGCGCCGCCGGGTGTCAGCGCACGCCTACCAGCGCCCCTGCGCGATGTCGCGCGACCACCCCCGTCCGGCGGTCGAGGATGGCGGCGCCGCCGATCGTCGCGCGCCGCCCTGCACCGATCGCCATGGGCTGGGGCCGGCGAGCGGCCCACCCGGCAGTTGGATCATCCACGGGCCGGCACCGCGCGACATGCGCTCGAACGACTCCGCCATGCGACGCTGCTCGATCTCCTGCTGCCGAAGGAGCTGGCGGCGCTCCGCCTCCGCCGTCGCCGCCGCGTAGGCCAGGCGGCCGGCGCGGGATGCCTCCGACGCCGCGGCGATCGCTTCCTCGTAGCGCTGGCGGGAGAGGAGGGAGCGGGCGTTGTCGAGCTGGGCCGCCGCGGCCCGCACGTCGGCCTGCACGCCTTCGGCATACCACGCGGCGATCCGCCGCAGCGCCGCGTCGGTCTCCTCGACGTCCGACAGGGCCTGCGTGGCGAGCCGTTCGTCCTCGTCGGCGAGCTGGCCGCCGCGGGCACACGCGGCATCGGCGGCATCGACGAGCTGGGCCGCCCGGGGGAGGTCGGGCCTCTGGGTCGCCAGGCCTTGATCGGCCACCTCGAGAAGCCGCACCGCCTCGCGGCACCGTTCGCCGGCGCGTGGACGGTCGGTCCGCTGACGATGCAGGCGCCGCTCCAATTCCACGACACGCTGTCGCACGGTGTCCCGCCGCGCCGGCAGCGCCGCGCGGAGCTCCTCGAGTTCGGCATACCGGTCGGTGATCGCCGCGAGGCAGCCCTCCGTCCAGTCCGCCTGCCGGGCGGCCTCCTCGAGGATCGCCACGGCCCGAAAGTAGTCCTGTCGCGAGGGCTCAGCCGCAGCCCTCGCCTCGAGGAGGAGCGTGCGCACGCGAGCGAGGCCCTCGTCGGCGCGGGTGAGGTTGTCGGCGACGTCGGCCCACGACCGTTCCGCGTGGTGGACGCCGAGGTGCTCGAGGGCGCGCAGGGCTTCCGGCCGTCGTCCGACGAGAGCCTCCACCCGCGCTGCGATGCCGGGCAGCAGCTCGTCGATCCGCTGTCGTGCCGAGGCGACACGCTCGACGAGCGCGAGGACGTCGGCGGCGATCCGTTCGGCTCGCTCGAGGTGCGCGGCGGCCGCTTCGGGCTCGCCGGCGTCGAGCAGCTGCGCCGCCAGCGCGCACTCCGCGCGGGTGGTCTCGAGCTGCTCGTCCGGGTTCGCGCCCTCTTCGGCGAGCAGCCACCCCTCGGCCCGACGCTGCCGCACGCGGGCTTCGGCGGCGTCGGCCTGCGCGATCGCCCGCTGCCTCCGGTCGTCGGCCTCCTCGATCGCCTCGAGCCGGCCGTTCAGGTCGGCGAGCGCGGCCGACGCATCCTCGAGACGGCCACGTGCGGAAACGGGGTCCGACTCGAGCTCACCAGCCGCCTGCGTGCGGGCCCGGGCCACCTCGGCGAGCGGCGCCTGGAGTGATCCGGCGGACCGCCCCCGCGTGGCGAGAGCCGCGAGCGATTCGGTCGTCATCCCCGTCGCCGAGTCGAGTTCGGCCAGGAGCTCGCGCGCCCGCTCATGTGCCGCCTCGAGCGTGTCGAGCGGTGCGCGGCACTCGCCTGCCACGTCCGCGAGCGGTGGCCGAGCCTCGGCCGAATCGAGCAGGCGGAGCGCCTCGTCGGCGGACGACGTCCCGAGGAACCACTCGCCATCGACGTGCTTCTGTGCCCGTTCCCACACGTCCATGAGCCCGAGCCAGCGCTCCCGGTAGCGTCGGATCGATCCCTGCACGGAGTCGTAGACGGCGCGGGTCTGGCCCTCCATCGGCGTGACGTAGTCGGGATCGGTGTGTGGCAGCATGCGGTGCCGCTCCTGCTGCTCGTCGAGCAGTTCCGAGAGGCCGACGACCTCCGCCTTGAACGTCGCGAGTTTCTCGCGGGCCGCCCGGAGCCGCCGGGAGTGCCTGGCGTACTGCACGGCGAGCGCGCCGAGGGAACCGGCGACGGCGAATCCCGCGATGCCGAGCGGCAGCGTGCGGGTGCGGAACACGCGGGCCGCCTCGACGCGGCGCTTCGCATCGGCCGCACGTGCGGAGATGAGCCGCTCGGTCGCGGTGACGAGGTCCGCGAGCCCCTCGGCGTACAGCCCATCCTTGGCCCGCGGCACGAAGACGCGCGAGATCAGCTCCCGCTCCACCGTGCCCGTGTCGAGTCCGCTCGTGACCTCGACGCCGTAGGGCACCTTCAT
This sequence comes from Planctomycetaceae bacterium, assembly GCA_003488325.1. GTDB lineage: Bacteria > Planctomycetota > Planctomycetia > Pirellulales > UBA1268 > QWPN01. Next base: position 9,698 of record DNLZ01000243.1, on the reverse strand, counting down.
GGCGACCGAGCGGCCCTCGACGTCGAGCAGGATCGCGATGTCGGTCGCCGGGTCGAAGTCCGCCGTGCCGCCGCTCGCCGGTCGGTCGCGCCAGCGATCGAGGACCGCGTCGAGGGCGGTGCGTGCCTCGCTGCCGTCGCCGGCCGAGCCGACGACGATCACCCGGTAGTCCCGTCCACCGGCGCGTGTCACCTTCGCGATCGCCTCCCGCACCGGGTCGAAGGTGTCGGCGATACCCGAGACCACGACGCGCTGCCGATCGGACTCCGTCAGCGGTTCCTCCGCGGTGACGAGGCACGGCAGGGCGGCCGAGGCGAGCACCAGTGCGGCCAGAGGTGTGGCGGACCGCACGCAGCGACGATGGGTTGGCGGCATGGCGCGTCGACAGGAAGAGAGAGCAGATCGGGGGTATCGGAGCAGTGTAGCGGTCGCGATACCCGTCGTTGCGCCGCCTCACACCCGCGCGGCGTCGCTGTCCGCTGCGGGGTCGATGACGCAGGGGGTGCCGATCGCCGCGGCGAGATCGCGGGCGACCGCGAGCGTGTCGGCGGCGCCGGCGGCGAGAATGACCGTCGCCCCGAAGCCCCGAGCCTCCGCGGCGAGCGCCGCGATCGCCGTCGTGTCCGCCTCCCCCTCCCAGAAGCGCACGCGGTGTGGCCGTCCGGCCGCCCGCAGGCGCTGTGCCCAGTGCGGGGCCGCGGCGGCGATTGCGGCGTTGTCCGCCAGCACGAGGACCGGCCCGGCGCCACCCGCGGCTCGGAGCCGCGCGTCGAGCAGATCGCCGTCGGAGTCGCGCGACGTCCCGTGCATCACCGTTGTTCCGCGCCCCGTGTCGTCACGGCCCCCGCCAGCCGGGTCCGCGGAGCGCGGCCGTGATGCCGCCCCTCACCGCAGCGCCCGATCGAGAAACGCACGCGTGCTCTCCAGAATCGTCTTCCCGGCGAACGGCTGGTCGAGCGGCAGCGTGTGACCACCATTCTCGATCCTCACGAGCACGGCCTCGACCCCGACCCGCCGCGCGGCGGATGCAATCGCCTCCGACTGTGCGAAGGGTACCGTGCGGTCGGCCGTGCCGTGCACGAGCACCATCGGCGGATCACCCGCGCGGATCGACGTCTCCTGCCCGTACATCCCGCCCCACAAGGCGACCACCGCCCGGGGGCGGTGCGGCATCCGCTTCGTCCCGTACGTCGCGAGCAGCGCCGTGATGGCACCCGCCGACCCGCCACCGACCGCGATCCGATCCGGATCGACCCCGTAGGTGGCCGCGCGTTCGACGACATGGGCCACCGCACGGCCCAGGTCCTCCTGGGCGGCGACCATCGCCTGCTCGAGCGTGGCACCCGGACCGAGATCACCGCGAAGCCGGTAGTCGATGTCGAAGGCGACGAACCCGTGCCCGGCGAGGTGGCGTGCGAGCTGCCCGGTGTAGCCGCCCTTCGCACCTCCCGTGAAGCCTCCACCATGCACGAGCACGACTGCGCCGCAGGGTTCGTTTCCGGCGGCGCGGTGGACGTCCAGTCTGAGCGAGCGGCCGCCGACGGATGCATACTCGACGTCGGCGGTCATCGACGGCTGGTCGCAGGCGCCCGACGTGGTGAGGCCCATGCCGGTGACGACCGCGATCACGAGCGGGAGGGCCTGGAGCGGCGGTGCCATCGTCGTCGGTCTGCGTGGTGTCATGATCCACCTCGACGGAGTTCGCCCTCGCGCGCATGACTCCCGGCCTGCTGGATCGCGAGACCGGCGGGGGCGGCGTCCTGAGCGGGAGCGGCCCCGGCGGCCGTCATGCCTGCCATGCCCGCCATGGCCTCGGCCATCCGTGCCGCAGCACGCGCGCCGTCCCCGTCGCACTGCTCGAGAAGACGCGCGGCGACGTGACAGTGCACGACGTGCCCGTCGAGATCGGTCGCGGGAGGATCGATCGTGCGGCAGGCCGGCTCCGCGAGCGGACAGCGGGGATGGAAGCGGCAGCCGGCCGGCGGGTGCGACGGGCTGGGCACGTCGCCCACGAGCACGATGCGGCGCCGGCGCCGCGTCGGATCGACGTGCGGCACGGCGGAAAACAGGGCGTGTGTGTACGGGTGGAGGGGCGCCCTGGCGAGCTGGTCCGTCGAGCCGTGCTCGACCACGCGGCCCAGGTACATCACCGCCACCTCGTCGGCGATGTGCTCCACCACCGACAGGTCGTGCGAGATGAAGAGGTAGGTGAGTCCGAACTGCTCGCGCAATTCGACGAGCAGGTTGATCACCTGCGCCTGGATCGACACGTCGAGCGCCGACACCGGCTCGTCGAGGACCACGAACTCCGGCTCGAGGACCAGCGCCCGCGCGATCGCGATCCGCTGCCGCTGACCGCCGGAGAACTCGTGCGGGTAGCGTTCGAGGGAGGCGGCCGGCATGCCGGTGCGGTCGAGCGCCGAGCGCATCCGCTCGGCCCGGGCCGCCGCATCGCCCAGGCCGTGGATGACGAGACCCTCCTCGAGAATCGCGCGGACGGTGAGCCGGGGATTGAGCGACCCGTAGGGATCCTGGAAGACGATCTGCATGCGCCGGCGGAGGCGCCGCAGGGCGGCGCCGTTGGTCGCGAGGACGTCCTCGCCGGCGAAGCGGATCGTGCCGGCGGTCGGCTCGACCAGCCGCAGGATGCTGCGACCGACCGTCGTCTTGCCGCAGCCGCTCTCGCCGACGATCCCGAGCGTGCGGCCGCGGCGGAGATCGAGGTTCACGCCGTCGACCGCCCGCACCGCGCCGACCGTGCGGCGCAGCAGGCCGCGTCGGATCGGAAAGTGTGTCTCGAGGCCGCGCACCTCGAGGATCGGCGGCTCTCCATTGCGGGTCGTCATGCTCCCCCTCCGTCGCGCCCGTCCGCCGGAGGCCCGAGGGCTCCGGCGTAGTGGCAGCGGACGAAGTGCCCCGCTTCGATCTCACGCAATTCCGGCATGGCGACCGCACAGTCGGCCGTCGCGGCGGACGGTGGCAGCGTGTCGGCGCCGGGCGGCCGGACGTCCCGTCGGGCGTAGGCGCAGCGTGGATGGAACCGACATCCGGCGGGAAACTCCCGCGGCGAGGGGACGCTGCCGGGGATGGTGCGGAGCCGCGGGCCGGCGGCTCCCGGCTGAGGTCGTGCCGCGAGCAGGCCGATCGTGTAGGGGTGCAGCGGTCGCGCGAAGAGCCTGGCGGCGGGCGCCCGTTCCACGATCCTGCCGGCGTACATCACGGCCACCTCGTCACAGGTCTCGGCCACCACGCCGAGATCGTGCGTGATGAGCAGGATCGCCGTGCCGAGGCGGCGCCGGAGGTCGGCGAGCAGGTCGAGGATCTGCGCCTGGATCGTCACGTCGAGCGCGGTGGTGGGCTCGTCCGCGATGACGAGGTCGGGCTCGCAGGCGAGCGCCATCGCGATCATCACGCGTTGGCGCATGCCGCCCGAGAGCTGATGGGGATACTCGTCGAGCCGCTGTTCCGGATCGGCGATCCGCACGAGCCGGAGCATCTCGAGCGCCCGGGCCCGCGCCTCCCCCCGCGACACGTGGCGGTGGAGCATGACGACCTCGGCCACCTGATCACCGATCGTGAACACCGGATTGAGGCTGGTCATCGGCTCCTGGAAGATCATGCCGATCCGGCCCCCGCGGATCGAGCGCAGCTGCGGCTCCGCCAGCCGCACGAGATCGACGGGGCCGGCCGGCCCATCGAGGAGGATCGCCCCCGACTCCACCACGCCCGGCGCCGCGACGAGGCCGAGCACCGACATCGCCGTGACGCTCTTGCCGCACCCGCTCTCGCCGACGAGGCCGAGCGTGGTGCCCCGTTCCAGCGCCAGCGACACGCCGTCCACCGCCGGCACGCGCCCCGCGGGGGTGTGGAAGGCGGTCACGAGATTCCTGATGTCGAGCAGGGGCATCGGTTACTTCCGCGCCTCGCGCAGCCGCGGATCGGTGGCCTCCTGGAGCCCCTCGCCGACGAGGTTGTAGGCGAGCACCGTGAGGAAGATCGCCGTCCCCGGGAAGACGACGAGCCACCACATGCGGTAATTGCTCCGCGCGTCGTTGAGGATCGAGCCCCAGCTGGCGGTGGGCGGTGGCGGGCCGAAGCCGAGGAACGACAGCGAGCTCTCCACGAGGATCGCCGCGGCGATCCCGAAGGTGATCGGCACGAGCACCGGGGCCAGGGCGTTCGGCAGGATGTGCCGCAGCATGATCCGCACCGGTCCGGCGCCGGCGGCCCGCGCGGCCATGACGAATTCACTCGTCTTCAGCCGCAGGAACTCGCCGCGCGTGAGTCTCGCGATGCCGGTCCAGCCCGTCGCGCCGATGATCGCCATCGTGTGCCAGATCGTCGGCTTCTCGAGGATCGCGATGATCGCGAGGATGAGGACGAGCGTGGGGACGCACATCACGATCTCGGTGATGCGGCTGGTGAGCGTGTCGACCCAGCCGCCGAAGTAGCCGCCGAGCGCACCGACGACGATGCCGATCGTGCCGGCGATGCCCATCGACACGAACCCGACGAGCAGCGCGACGGTCGTGCCGTGCACCATCTTCGCGAGCACGTCCACGCCGGCCTGATCGGTGCCGAAGGGGTTGCGGCCGCTGGGCCGCCCCTCGTCCATGGCGGGATTCGCGGGCATCCCGGGCCATTCGTCGGCACGCACGGCCCGGTAGGGATCCTGGAAGAAGAGCGGCCAGATCGCCCAGCTGTCGGGGTCCTTGTCCGCGAGGTTTCGCGGGTAGGTGCCGCGGAAGCGGTCGCGGGCGAAGATGGCCGGCTCCCAGCTGCGGTTGAAGTAGCCGAGGCAGGGCATCGACAGCCGCCCCTTGTAGCGGCAGAGGACCGGCTTCGTGCCGGCGATCGCCGGCGCCAGGATCGCGACGGCCACGAGGAAGCCGACGAACGACAGGGCGGCCATGGCGAGCGGCCTGCGCCGGTAACGGCCCCACGCCTCGGCCCAGAAGCCGCGGGATCGGGTGTGCGGGACGTGCGCCATCATTCCACGCTCACTCGCGGATCGACCGCGCAGTAGAGGACGTCCGCGAGCAGCTGGCCGAGGAGCGTCAGCACGCTGAACATGAGCGTCAGGCCCATGATCGTCGGATAGTCGCGCTCGCGGATGCTCTCGAAAAAGAGCCGCCCCATCCCGGGCCACGTGAAGATCTGCTCGATGATCACCGAGCCCCCCACGAGCGCCGGCAGGGAGAGGCCCAGCAGCGTGACGAGCGGGATGAGCGTGTTGCGAAAGGCGTGCCGCACGAGCACCCGCCAGGGTCCGACACCCTTCGCCCGCGCGGTGCGGATGTAGTCCTGCCGCAGCACCTCCTCCATGTTCGCCTTGATGAAGCGGCTGTCGTAGGCGAGCGCGACGTAGGTCTGGCAGGTCACCGGCAGGATCATGTGGCGGGCGACGTCGGCCCAGCGGGCGGGCCACGGGGCGTCGGCGGGCAGGTCGGTCATGCCGAAGAGCGGGAGCTCCCACGGAGTGCCCCGGAGCCACACCGAGAAGATGACCTGCAGGAAGAGCGCCGCGACGAACGTCGGGAAGGAGTAGAGCACGTAGAGCAGCAGGCTCGTCGTGCGCTCGTCGGCATGGCCGCTGCGGGCCGAGGCGTAGAGCCCCAGCGGGATCGCCAGCAGCCAGATGAGCACGAGCGCCGTCCCGGAGACGAGGAACGTGGGCCCGATCCGCTCGGCGATGAGCGACGTCACCGGCTGCTTGCGGGTGATCGAGCGGCCGAGGTCACCCCGGACGACGTTGCCGAGCCATTGCGCGTAGCCCATGTACCACGGCTTGTCGAGGCCGTAGATGCGCCGCAGCCGCTCCTGGTCCTCGGGGTTGAGCTTGCGGCTGGGGTCCTCGCCGAGCTGCACCGTCAGCGGCGTGCCGGGCATCGCGCGTGCGAGGCCGTAGACGAAGCAGGTGATGACGAGCAGGGTGAGCACGCCGAGCAGCACCCGGCGCAGCAGGTACGTGGCCATCCCTCACTCCCGCCCGGGTTTCCACATGCTGCCGAAGCCCGGCGCGTAGTGGTAGGGTCCCCGCGGGCTGAACACGTAGCCACGAAGGCGGCGCGAGAAGCCGTAGAAGGCGTTGCGCCAGTAGAGCCACGTGTACGGCTGGTCCTCGTAGAGGATCTCCTGGATGCGACCGTAGATCTCGGCCCGCTTGGCCCGGTCGAGCTCACGGCGCCCCTCGACGTAGAGCCGGTCGATCTCGGGATTCGAGTAGTTGATGAAGTTGCGTCCGGCACCCGTCGCCCAGATGTTGTCCGATGTGTCGGGGTCGGTGCCCGACCCCCAGCCTCCGAAGAAGGCCTGAAACTTCTTCTCCTGCGTGAGCTGCTGGAGCACCGTCGTCTCCAGGGGGCGCACGTTCATCCGCACGCCGACCTGCTCGAGGTTCTCCTTGAGGAGCGTGCAGATCTTGATCCGGTGCGGCTGCTGGCTGACGAGCATCGAAAACTCGAAGGGCACGAGCCGGCCGTCGATCTCCCGGTCGCGCACGCCGTCGTTGTCGTGATCGACCCATCCCGCCTCGTCGAGCAGCGCCTCGGCACGGTCGAGGTCCTGCCGGTAGGGGGCGAGTTTCTTGCGCGACGCCATCCACGATCCCGGCGCGAAGACGCCGGTGCAGGGGGCGTAGAGTCCGTAGCAGAGCGTCTCCAGCATGCGGTCGTGATCGAAGGCGTAGCTCATGGCCCGCCGCACCCGCCGGTCGGCGAAGAAGGGGGTGTCGAGGTTCCAGCCGAAGTGGAAGCTCACCCACTCCGGCGCCGTCACCTTGGTGTTGCGGCGGTAGAACTCGTCGTCGCCGGTCTGCGTCGTCCACTGCTCCGGCTGGAGGATCATCTCGTCGATCTCCCCCGCCTTCAGCGCGAGGAGCGAGGTGTTGGGATCCTCGATGATCCGGAAGCGCACCTCGCGGAAGAAGGGCTCCTCGCGCACGCGGCTGCCGTTGACGGTCGACCAGGCGTCGCGCCGCCGCAGCACGATCTCCTGACCCCGCACCCGCGAGACGATCTCGTAGGGTCCGCCGCACACCGGCTTGGCCTCGAGCTGGACGTGGACGGGGCTGTCCTTCAGCGTGGGGTCGTCCTCCCACGTCGCCGCGTAGACGTGTCGCGGGAGGACGGGGAAGTTGATGTTCCAGACGTTCGTGGCGAACGGCTCGCGATGGAAGAAGACGACGGTGCGGTCGTCGTAGGCATGGACGCCGCGCAGCTGGTCGGTGCCGCTGCGCACCGCGGGCACCGGCACCCTCGGGTCCATGATCACCGTGAAGCTGAAGGCCACGTCGTGGGCCGTGATCGGCTGTCCGTCGCTCCACACCAGGTCGTCGCGGATGACGACCTTGTCGAGCAGCCCGTCGGCGCTCGTCTGCCAGCTCACCACCGTTTCCGCGGCCGCGAACGGCTCGAGGTCGCGATCGAAGGAGAAGAGCCCGAAGCCGGTGAGGCCGAGCACGTCGAACTCCGCCGAGGTGCTGATCATGATGGGGTTGGTGCTGCCGAGATCGCCCGTCGTGTGCCGATCGATGCGGGCGTCGAGATCGGCCTCCCCGTCTTCCGGGAGCCTGCCGAGTGCGGAGAGGATCGTGGCGTTGGCGTCGGCCGAGTCGTTCTCGAGCGCGAGGGCCTCGGCCACCGTCGCGACGGCCGGCTGCCGCTCCTGCTGGTCGCGGAGCAGCACGAGCCCGTCGCGCACGGGGCGATCGATCCAACGGGCGTCGCGATCGATGTCCGAGAGGGGCGGTGCGACGAAGGCCTCCCGCGCCTTCGCCGTGGTTTCCGGGTCCACCGTCGCCGACAGTTCGGGCTGCGGACGGAGCTCCGCGTCGATCGCGGGTCCTTCCTTCGAGCCGCAGCCCGCCGTGACCACGAGGGCGACGAGGAGCCCGCCGGCCGCAGCGGCGGGTCGCGCCATGCCGGCCATCGAGGCCGATCGGCCGGTGGTCGGCGGGCTGCCGCGGCGACGGAGTCGGGTGACGGGTCGCGTGTGCATCATGCCCTCCGCGGGACGGCTTCGGCCGCGGAAATCCCGCATGCCGCGGGAGAGGCGACTCCACCGGCCGACGATGCTACGGCGGGCGGCGCGCGTGGGTCAATCGAGGCGGGCCGGCCGCGCTCCCCCTCTCAGTCGGGAAAGCGGTGCCCCAGCTTCTCGCGTTTCGTCGCGAGATAGCGCTCGTTGAACTCGTGCACCGGGGGCAGGATCGGCACCTGGTCGATCACCTCGAGGTCGAAGCCACCGTAGATGAAGGCGTCGGTCTTCTTCGGATTGTTCGTCAAGAGCCGCACCCGGCGCAGGCCGAGATCCTTGAGCAGCTGGATGCCGATGCCGTAGTCGCGGGCGTCGGCCTTGTAGCCGAGGGCGAGGTTCGCCTCGACGGTGTCGAGGCCCTGATCCTGGAGCTGGTAGGCGCGGATCTTCTCCACCAGGCCGATGCCGCGCCCCTCCTGCGGCAGGTAGACGAGCACACCGCATCCCTCGCGACCGATCATCTCGAGGGCGAGGTGGAGCTGGTCCCCGCAGTCGCAGCGCAGGCTGTCGAGGAGATCGCCGGTGAAGCAGGAGGAGTGCAGCCGCACGAGCGGAGCGGCGACCGCCGTGACGTCGCCCATCACGAGCACGATCGGCTGCTGGGGCTCGAACCGCACGCCGTAGGCGATGATCCGGAACCTGCCCCAGCGGGTCGGCAGGTCCGCCTCCGCGATCCGCTCGACGAGCTTCTCGCGCACGCGTCGATGGCGGATGAGCTGCTCGATGGAGATGATCTTCAGGCCGTGCTCGGCGGCGAGCGCGAAGAGCGTGTCGCGATCGGCGCGATTGCCGGTGTCGTCGAGGATCTCGCAGAGGACGCCCGCCGGCGACGAGCCGGCCATGCGAGCCAGGTCGACGGCCGCCTCGGTGTGCCCCGCGCGCCGCAGCACGCCCCCCTCCTTCGCGACGAGGGGGAAGAGGTGGCCCGGACGCACGAAGTCCGTCGCCGCACTCCGCGGATCGAGGATCGCGGCGATCGCGGTCGCCCGTTCGGCCGCCGTGATGCCCGTGCGGGCCGAGCGATGGTCCACGGGCACGGTGAACGCGGTGCCCAGCGGCGTGGAGTTGGCGTCGACCATCATGGGCAGGTCGAGCCGACGTGCCACATCGGGCAGGATCGGCATGCAGACCTGCCCGCGCCCGTGCCGGATCATGAAGTTGACGATCTCGGTCGAGGCCTTGTCGGCCGCGCAGACGAAGTCGCCCTCGTTCTCGCGGTCCTCGGCGTCGACCACGATGACGATCTCGCCCTGCCGGATGGCTTCGACGGCATCGTCGATCGTGGAGAAGTCGAGAGGCATCGGTGGACGGAAGGACCGGGGGGGCGGGGAAGGTGCGAGGCTGCGCGGCCACACCCCGCATCATAGTCGGCTATAGTCGGGATCGACGGTGCCGTCCGGGGCCGATGGGCTTCCCGGGCCCTTCCGCCGTGCGGAACGCCCCATGCTCGAACGCGAGGAGTACATCGAACAGGCCCACCTGTTCAGGGCGTTCGCGGAGCGGATGGTCGCGGGCGTGGCGGCGCAGGAGGCGCTCGCGGCGATCGGCGAGGAGATCCTCGCGACCTCGAAGCTGCCGATGGCGATCGACTACCTCGTGGGGGAGATCAAGCTCGTCGGCACGCTGTCGACGGCCCTGGCCCGGCTGCCCCACTACTTCAC
>DNLZ01000281.1:10831-15687 GCA_003488325.1 Planctomycetaceae bacterium | reverse complement strand
GGCTTTGTCCACGGACAGCGAGAGGAGCGAGCGATGGAGTCGCGATCCGCGCGGGCGCTGCGGCAGCGTCTCGAGAGCCTGGCGGCCGCCGGCCTGACCGATCTGCCGAAGCCGCGCCGTTCATCACGGCCTGCGCCGGCCGCGACGGTTCAGTCCACGGACGCGGACCGAACGGCGCCCTCGTCGGGCCGCGAACCCAGCGACCAGACGGCCGCGGCCGCGGCACTGGCGATCATCCGGAATCAGGTGGAGTCGTGCACGCGCTGTGCCGATCTCGCCGCGGCGCGCACGCACACCGTCTTCGGGGTCGGGCCGCCCGACGCGAGGCTCTGCTTTTTCGGCGAGGCGCCCGGTGCCGACGAGGATGCCTCCGGCGAGCCTTTCGTCGGACGAGCGGGGCAGCTGCTCACGAAGATCATCGAGGCGTGCACCCTGCGTCGCGAGGACGTCTACATCATGAACGTCCTCAAGTGTCGCCCGCCCGGCAACCGCGCGCCCCTGCCCGACGAGGTGGCCAACTGCCGTCCCTATTTCGAGGCACAGTTCGAGTCGATCTCGCCGGAGTTCATCTGTTGCCTGGGCACCTCGGCCGCCCAGGCACTGCTGCGGACGACCGAGCCGATCGGGCGGCTGCGTCGTCGTTGGTTCACGCACGGGTCCGCGCAGGTGCTCTGCACGTACCACCCGTCGTACCTGCTGCGGAATCCATCCGCGAAGCGGGATGTCTGGGACGACATGAAACTGCTCATGGAGCGCATGGGCGTGACGCTCTGAGTGCGTCGCGCTCCGGTCAGTCGCAGACGTAGCCCGCCCAGTCCCAGCGCGGCGTGCCTCCGGCCACCGCGACGCCCCACGCCGCGAGGTCGGCCTGGAGTCGATCGCAGGCCGCACGTCTTGCGGCTGCGTCGGCACACGGGCCACTCCGACAGGCGATGAGCGGCACGTCTGGGTCGACGTGCCAGGAGTCGTGTGGAAGGGCATCGGCCGCGAGATCGACGACCAGCGCGTCGCAACCCGCCGGCGATGGTGGCGGCGTGGCACCGTCCACGGCCCGCGCGAGCAGCAGGGTGCCCCGGACCCGTCGTGTCGCGGTCGCGAACGCCTGCACGGCCTGTGTCGGCCAACCGCCGGGGACGACGGCGATCGTCACCGACGGATGCCGCGCGAGGCGCACGAGTTGCGTCGTGGCGACGAGGGTGTCGTCGCCGACGGGCGGCTCGTCGGGCAGGCGGGCGATGACGGCCACGCCTTCCCCGTCGGCCCAGTCGAGGAAACCTTCGTCAGGGCAGTCGACGAAGGCCGTGGCTGCCGTGTCGCGGAGCCCCGCCCCGTCGGCTCGGGAGGCACCCACGCCGACACCCCGTGGGACCCAGCGGTGGCCGTCGAGCCAGAACGAACGTCCGCGCACGCCAAGCCGCCGCAGACCGACGAGGCGGGTGCAGCGGGCCACGTCCCCGGTGGCCCCGACGAGTCGGGCGTCGAGCGTGTAGAGGCTCGGCACCTGCGGCGTCCAGAACGAGGGTTCCGTGAGCACGACGCGGCCGACGAGCACGCCGGGGGCTCCGCCGTCTCCGAGATCGACGATGCGGACCGAGGTCGGCAGGGTCGTCGCATGGCGGCAGCGCGGCCCCTCGAGCGTTCCCTCGAGCCTCGAGCGATCTCGCGGGGCATGAGCAGCGCTGTCTCCCGGTGCTTGCGGGCAGACCGCCCGTACATAGACCTGGGCACCCAATTCGTCACAGGGTCCGAGCGACACCGCCACGTCCACCGCGCCCGGGTCGTCACGTGCGGGCGAAGACGTGCTGTCGGGAGTGGATGGCGATCGGTTCACGACGAGGAGGCCGCCCCGAACCGCTCCGCCGCGAGGACGGTCAGCGCCCGCAGGTCGAGCTTTCCCGACCCGAGCATCGGCAGCTCATCGATCCGCGCGAAGCTGTCCGCGGATGGAATCCAGAGATTCGGCAGCCCGCGCTCGGCGAGGCGGCGGACCACGTCCCGGGGATCCCGCTCGGTCGGCACGTGGAAGACGACGAGCCGCTCCCCCTTCGCACGATCGGGCACGGCGGTCACGACCGCGAGGAGTTCGCCATCGGCCGCCCCGAGTTCCGCATTGACCGCCTCTTCGACCGACAGGTGCGGAACCATCTCGCCGCCGATCTTGGAGAAGCGGCTCTGGCGGCCGGTGATCGTGATGAATCCCTCCGGGTCGAGCCGGGCGATGTCACCGGTGCAATACCAGCCGTCGTGGACGACCTTCGCGGTGAGGTCGGGCCTGTCGAGGTAGCCCTGCATGACGTTCGGTCCGGCCACCCAGAGCAGACCCTCCTCCCCGATCGGGAGTTCGCGTTCTCCGTCGCGGTCCGTGATGCGGGCGCGGCAGCCCATGATCGGACGTCCCACGGTGCCCTCCCGGCAGTCGATCGGCCGACCGGGCACGTGGCGACTCGGAGGCACGTTGGCGGCGACCAGCGGCGCCAGCTCGGTGCAGCCGTAGGCCTCGCAGGGGCGCACGCCGAACTTCTTCTCGAAGGCATCGCTCACCTCGACCGGCAGCTTTTCCGCCGCGCCGAACACGGCCTCGAGGGTGGAGAAGTCCTCGGCCGGCGTCCGCCGCGTGTAGATCCGCAGGAAGGTCGGCGTCGCCATGAGCAGCGTCGCGTGGTGCTCGCGGGCGAGCCGTCCGACCGTCTGCGCGTCGCGCGGATCGGTGTGGTAGACGACCGCCGGCTCGAGCACGAGCGGTGTCCAGAACGTCGTCGTGTAGCCGTAGGAGTGGAAGAAGGGCAGCACGCCCAGCGCCACGTCCGCGGCGGAGAGGTGCAGCATCGAGTCGATCGCCCGGACGTTCGAGGCGACGTTCTCCTGCGAGAGCACGACCCCCTTCGGATCGCCGGTCGAGCCCGATGTGAAGATCACCGTGAGCACGTCCTCGCCACGGATCTGGTCCACGTTCAGCCACCGCTCGAGCAGCGGCAGCGGCGCGAGGCGGGCGAGCGCCCAGGCGCGGACCTTGTCGGTCGTGGTGAGACGCTTGCGAAGGTCGCCGGCATCGAGCAGTCGCCCGTCGAGCGTGAGCTTCACGCGGGCGAGAAAGGGGGGGCTCGAGATGACGTGCCGCAGCCCGGCGCGCTCGATGCACACGTCGAGGATCGGTTGCGTGCAGGTGTAGTTGAGGTTGACGGACACGCGCCCGGAGAGGGCGATCGCCGCGTTGACGACCGCAGCCCCGGCCGTCGGGGGCAGCATGACGCCCACCATGCGCTCGTCGGGGGCGAGCGTCCGCTCGAGCAGGGCCCGCACGGCGAGCACCCGCACGAGCAGCTCATGTCCCGTCAGCCGCGTGCCGAGCGAATCGGCGACCTTCAGGCGTTTCCCGGCGGTTCGGCAGGCCCGGAGGAACTGTTTCTGGAGGCTCGGTGGCGGGCGGGTCGAATCTCGTGTCGGCATGGGGGAGGGCGCCTGGGACATTCCGTACGACGAGTCGGGTTCGTTGCCTGATTCCGACTCCGGGTTAGATTCTTACGTCCCGCGGTGCGGGTCGTCTGCGCGACTCATGACGAACTGCCGGCGCCGGTGGTTCGTGCGTGGATGCCCCGGGCGGGGCCGCGCGGTGCGCCGCCGATATCGCCCCCGGAGGCGTCGGTGGTGGACGTCGCGGGCGTGCCGGCGGACCCGCCGGAACCGTCCGTCACCTCGGTCGATTCGGGCCTCAACCCACGGAACACGCATGCCACGGTACGAGCCAGCCCGCATCGAGCCGAAGTGGCAGGCATGGTGGGAGGCGCACGGCACGTTCGCGACCCCGCGCCTGCCGGTGTCCCGGAAGCGCTACGTGCTCGACATGTTTCCCTATCCCAGTGGTGACGGCCTCCACGTCGGTCACCCGGAGGGCTACACGGCGACCGACATCGTCGCACGATTCGAGCGGATGCGGGGCACCAGCGTGATGCACCCGATGGGCTTCGACGCCTTCGGGTTGCCGGCCGAGGAGCACGCCATCCGCACCGGCACGCCGCCACGCGAAAGCACCGCCCGCAACATCGACACGTTTCGACGCCAGCTGAAGATGCTCGGGTTCAGTTACGACTGGAGCCGCGAACTGGCGACCACCGATCCCGAGTACGTCCGTTGGACGCAGTGGATCTTCCTCGTGCTCCACGACACGTGGTTCGACCCGGTGGCGCAGCGGGGCCGGCCGATCGCCGACCTGCCGATCCCGCCGGAGGTGGAGGCCGCGGGGGAGCGGGCCGTGGCCGCCTACCGAGACGAGCAGCGGCTCGCCTATCAGTCCGAAGCCCCCGTGAACTGGTGCCCGGCGCTCGGGACGGTCCTCGCCAACGAGGAGGTGGTGGGGGGTGTGAGCGAGCGAGGCGGTCACCCGGTGGTGCGGATCCCGCTGCGACAGTGGATGCTGCGGATCACCTCCTACGCGGAACGGCTCGAGCGGGAGCTCGATGGTCTCGACTGGCCCGCCAGCATCAAGAAGCTGCAGTGCGACTGGATCGGACGCAGCACGGGTGCCGAGGCGGATTTCTTCATCGCCCCGCCGCAGGACGCGTCTCGGGCGTTCAGCGACTGGAAGGCGGCGCGGGCCGTGTCGGGATTTCCGGCGCGACCCGGCGGGGACGTGCTGCGGATCTACACGACGCGTCCCGACACGCTCTACGGCGTGACCTTCATGGTCGTGGCTCCCGAACACCCGCTCCTCGACGCGCTCACCACGGAGTCCCAGCGCGATGTGGTCACGGCGTACCGAGAGGCCGCCGCCCGCAAGAGCGACCTGGACCGCACCGACCTCGCCCGTGAGAAGACCGGTGTCTTCACCGGGGCGTTCGTCGTCCATCCGCTCAGCGGCG
>DNLZ01000281.1:0-10427 GCA_003488325.1 Planctomycetaceae bacterium | reverse complement strand
CGCGATCACGAATTCGCCACGACCTTCGGACTCGACATCATCACGGTCGTGGAGCCGATCGATCGCGTCGTCGATCCGGACGAACGCTTCACCGGTGACGGCCGGGCCGTCGCCAGCGGACCCTACACCGGCCTGGCCACCCGCGAGTGCATCGCCCGGGTGGCCGGTGACCTCGAGGGGGCCGGCCTCGGGCGGCCTGCGGCCAACTCCAAGCTGCGCGACTGGCTCTTCAGCCGGCAACGGTTCTGGGGAGAGCCGTTTCCGATCCTGCACGAACTCGACGAGGCCGGTCAGCCCACGGGCGTCGTGCGGCCCGTCGACGAGCGGGAACTGCCCGTGTCGCTCCCGGAACTCGCCGACTTCAGGCCGGGGCAGACACCCGATCCGCCGCTGTCCAGGGCCCCGGCCGACTGGCTCTTCGTCGAGCGGGACGGCCGGAGGTACCGCCGCGAAACCAACACGATGCCGCAGTGGGCCGGCTCCTGCTGGTACTACCTGCGGTTTCTCGATCCGCGGAACACCCTGCACTTCGTCGATCCGGAGATCGAGCGCGCATGGATGCCGGTCGACCTCTACATCGGCGGGGCGGAGCACGCCGTGCTCCACCTCCTCTACGCGCGGTTCTGGCACAAGGTGCTCTTCGATCGGGGTCACGTCTCGTGCCCGGAGCCGTTCGGCCGCCTCGTCAACCAGGGAATGATCCTCGGCGAGATGGAGTTCACCGGGTATCGCAAGGCGGCGGGCGGCTGGGTGTCGGCCGAACGACACGGGCCGGAGGACGTCGGCGCGCGGGTGCCGGCCGAGCAGGTGGAGAAACAGGGGGAGCACTTCGTGCTCCGCGACGCCCCGTCGATCCGCGTCGAGAGCCGTGCCTACAAGATGTCGAAGAGCCGCGGGAACGTGGTCAATCCCGATCAGGTGGTGCGGGAACACGGGGCGGACGCGCTGCGGCTCTACGAGATGTTCATGGGACCGCTCGAGGCGACGAAACCGTGGAGCACCGCCGGCGTCGGCGGCGTTCGCGGCTTCCTCGACCGCTGCTGGAGGCTCGTGGTGGACGAGCGGGCGGACGACGTGCGGCTGGCGCGGCAGGTCGTGGCCGATCCGCCGTCGGACGAGCATCTCCGGGAGCTCCACCGCACGATCGCCAAGGTGACCAAGGACATCGAGGCCCTCTCGTTCAACACCGCGATCGCCCGGATGATGGAGTTCGTCAACGTGTGCACGCCGCTCGAGAAGCGACCGCGGGCGATCCTCGAGCCGTTCGTCATCATTCTCGCGCCGTTCGCCCCGCACCTCGCCGAGGAACTCTGGGAGGTGCTGGGCAAGGCCGCACCGGTGTCGCTCGAGCCCTGGCCGACCGTCGAGGAACGCTGGCTGCGCGACGAGACCGTGGAAGTGCCCGTGCAGATCCGGGGCAAGCTCCGCGGCCGCATCGTCGTCCCGGCGGGAGCCGATGCCGCCGCGCTCGAGGCGGCGGCGCGGACCGATCCGAGGATCACCGAACTGCTTGCGGGACGTCGGATCGTCAAGGTGATCGCCGTGCCGGGCCGGCTCGTCAATTTCGTGGTCGAGGGCTGACGGGCCGCCCGCAGGGTCCGGGGGACGGCGTCTTTGCGCGGCGGTTGCGGTGTCGGGGTGGGTGCGTAGCATGACGCGGGCATGATCGGCGACGCGGAGGGAGTGGAAACATGGCGGTGCGACGCGTGCTGGCCCTGGTGCTCGGCGGCGGACGTGGCACCCGCCTCTATCCGCTCACCCGCGATCGTTCGAAGCCGGCGGTGCCGCTCGCGGGCAAGTACCGCATCATCGACGTGCCGCTCTCCAACTGCATCAACAGCGGCGTGCAGCGGATCTACGTGCTCACGCAGTTCAACTCGGTGAGCCTTCACCGGCACATTCGCCGCACGTACACCTTCGACCCGTTCAGCGGCGGCTTCGTCGAGATCCTCGCCGCCCAGCAGACGAACGACACCACGACGTGGTACCAGGGCACGGCCGACGCGGTCCGCCAGAACATCCGCTACCTCCAGCAGCCCGACATCCGGCATGTCCTCATCCTCTCGGGTGACCAGCTCTACAGGATGAATTACGCGGACATGCTCGCGACGCACGTGGCCCGGCGGGCCGACGTGACGATCGCCGGCATTCCGGTGCACGACGACGCGGCATCCGGCCTCGGCATCATGCGGCTCGACGGCACCGGACGAGTGGTCGGCTTCCTCGAGAAGCCGCAGACGCTCGCCGAGCTCGACATGATGCGGACGGATCCGGCCTGGATCGAGACGCAGGGGGTGCCGGCAGCGGGCCGCACGCTCATGGCGAGCATGGGCATCTACCTCTTCGATCGGGACTGCCTGCTCGACCTGCTCACCAAGACGGACTACCAGGACTTCGGCCGTGAGGTGTTTCCGACCGCGATCCGGTCGAAGACCGTCCACCTGCACGCCTTCGACGGCTACTGGGAGGACATCGGCACGATTCGCTCGTACTACCAATGCAACCTCGACCTCGCGAGGCATGCCGTGCCGTTCGAACTGGCCGACCCCGAGGCGCCGATCTATTCGCGGGCACGCTTCCTGCCCCCCTCGCGGCTGGATGGGGCGACGGTGCGGCAGAGCCTCGTGTCGGACGGCTGTGTCATCGGCGAGGGCGCCGTCGTCGAGCGCAGCGTGATCGGTCTGCGGTGCCGCATCGGGCCGAACGTCGTGATCCGCGACTCGGTGATCCTCGGCAACGACTTCTACGAGCCGCCCGCCGACCTCGCCACGCGAGCCGCCCACGGCGAGCCACCGCTCGGGATCGGCGCCGACACGGTGATCGAGGGTGCGATCATCGACAAGAACGTGCGCATCGGCTGTGGTGCACGCATCACCAACGAGCACGGATGGGACAACACCGCGGATGACCCGCGCTTCGTGGTGCGCGACGGGGTCGTCGTGGTGCCCAAGGACGCCGTCGTCCCGGACGGTTGGCGCGCCGATCTGGGGGCCGTCCGTCCCGGGTGAGGCGCGGGGCCAGGACGCGCGTCGTCACGCCGCGGATGCGGGTTTTCTGGAGCGACGGTCCGCTACCGGCGCCGCTTCCAGCCGGGTGACTCGCGGCCTCGAGGGATCGCCGGGGCGGGCTGTTCGTGGGGCGGAAGGAGCATCGCCACGATGTCGTCGTCTTTCGTGGTCGGGCTGCTCGGTGTCGATGCCGCTGCGTCGGAGGCACGGGGCGCGATGGGCGCGTCGGCGACGACGACCGCAGCCGGATCGGCTTCGTCCCCCACGAGAACGCTGACCACAGGGGCTGGAGCGGCGGCGTCATCCGACGTCCTCTCGCCCGTGTCGGCGAGCGTGGGGATGCCGTTTTCGGTCGGCGCCGGCTCACCTGTGGACACGATCTGTGGCCAGGGC
The DNA here is from genome assembly GCA_003488325.1 of Planctomycetaceae bacterium. GTDB lineage: Bacteria > Planctomycetota > Planctomycetia > Pirellulales > UBA1268 > QWPN01. The sequence continues at coordinate 7,026 of DNLZ01000281.1, read as the reverse complement.
TGGGCGACTCCGCCGAGTGGCAGGATGCCGTTGCTGCGGGCCCTGAAGTCGTTTTGCGGGGCCGACCCGTTCGGCACGGGCCCGGCGTAGTCGAGCGGATCCGGGCACATCGTGCAGCCTGTCGCCAGCACGAGGCACGCCGCGACGCACCGGACACGGCTGCCGTCGCGGAATCCACTCGGGAATCGAGCCATGGCGTGCACGTCCTTTGGCGGGAAGACGGGAGCGGTGCGTCCGACCGGACCGGTCGGACGCACCGCCGCGTGCGTCAGCGGCTGCTCCCACCCCCACGACCCGGAGAATCGTTTCGGATCGGCACGACCCGCACCTCCAGAAAATCCCGCCGATCACGCCCTCGACGCGGGAGGGCCGCCGGCCAGGCACCCCGATCCTTCACGGAAGGCGGGCGGCGATCGGTGCCGCTCCCGCCCGGGCGGCTACGATCGGGCGATGGAGTCTTTCGACCCGGATCGCTACTCGCGGCAGACCCGCTTCGCCCCGCTGGGGACCGTCGGCCAGACGCGGCTCGCAGGCTCCCGCGTGGTCGTGGTCGGCTGCGGGGCGCTCGGCGGCGTTTCGGCGCTGGCGCTCGCGAGGGCTGGCGTCGGCTCTCTGCGACTCATCGACCGCGATCTCCCCGAAGTCTCCAACCTGCCGCGTCAGATGCTTTTTGACGAGGCCGACGTGGCGGAGGGGCTGCCGAAGGCCGTCGCTGCGACCCGGCATCTCGTGCGGATCAACTCCGCGTTGCACTGCGAGGCGGTCGTCTCCGACCTCACCGCGGAGCGGGTCGATGCGCTGCTCGGGGGCTGCGATCTGGTCGTGGACGGCACGGACAACTTCGAGACACGGTTCATCATCAACGAATACTGCTGCCGCGAGGGGCTCCCCTGGATCCATGGTGGCGCCATTGGTGCCGAGGGTCGCGTGCTCACCGTGGTGCCCGGCAGGACCGCCTGCCTTCGCTGTCTCGTGCCGGATCCACCGGTGCCCGGTTCCCTGCCGACCTGCGACACCACGGGCATCATCGGACCGGCGGCGCTCGTCGTCGGGGCCGTGCAGGCGGCGGAGGCGATGAAGGTGCTGGCTCTCGGCACGCAGAGCGTCGGCCATCGGCTGCTCGCCTGCGACCTGTGGGAAGGCACGTGGCGCACGGTCGATCTGTCGAGTCTCGCCGCGACCGGCTGCCCCACGTGTCGGGGCCGGGACTTTCCCTGGCTCGAAGGTCGGATCGGTGGCAGGGCCGCGGTGCTCTGCGGTCGCGATGCGGTGCACGTGCCGGCGGTGGTCGGTGGCATCGACCTGCACGCACTCTCCGGTCGGCTGGCGACGGTCGGCCCGGTCACCACCAACGCATGGCTGGTGCGAGCGGAGGTCGAGCCGGGCATCCGGCTGTCGGTCTTCGCCGATGGTCGTGCGATCGTCTTCGGCACGCGGGACGAGGCGCGGGCGCGTGCCGTCGTGGCCCGCTACGTCGGCACCTGAGCCCCGGGGCCGTCGACCCGCCGTGCTCCGCCGGTGGCGGCTTCCATGATCGCCTGCTCGTTCGCCTCCTGCCGGTCGAAGGTGGCGGTGAGCCGTCCCTCGGACAGGACGATGATCCGGTCCGCCAGCGCGAGGAGTTCCGGCAGTTCGCTCGAGGTCAACAGCACCGCGAGACCGTCGCGGCAGAGGCCGTCGATGAGCGTGTAGAGTTCGGCCTTGGCGCCGACATCGACGCCGCGGGTCGGGTCGTCGAGCAGGAGCACGCGGGGCTCCGTGAGCAGCCACCGACCGATGATGCACTTCTGCTGATTGCCCCCGGACAAGCCGGTGACGGCGGCATGCGGCCCCGGAGCCTTGACGCCCGTCGCACGGATCGGGCCCGAGACGAGGTGCTCCTCGGCGCTCCGGCTGAGCAGACCGTTCCGCAGCGCCTTGGTGAGGCTGCACAGGCTCACGTTGGCGGCCACGTCGAGATCGGGAAAAAGTCCGAGTCGCTTGCGGTCCTCCGTCACCATGGCCACGCCGGCACGACAGGCCTCGGAGGGATGCGTGAAGCGCACCGGTCGGCCGGCGAGGCGGATCGAGCCCGTCCACGTCGGATCGGAGGCGCCGAAGATCGTCTCCAGCAGTTCGGTCCGCCCGGCCCCCATCAGCCCCGCCACACCGAGAATCTCCCCGGCATGCAGGTCGAAGGAGACGCCGTCGAGGCGGCGACCGCGTGCGTGCCCCGGCCAGGGAAGCGTGAGATCGCGCACCTCGAGCACGCGGTCGCCACGCAGCCGTCGGCGGACGCCGTCGTGACCGGCGATATCGCGACCGACCATCCAGCCGGTCACCTCGCGGGGCGTGGTGGCGACGCGATCGACCGTCCGCACGTGCCGGCCATCCCGCAGCACCGTGATCCGGTCGGCGAGCCGGAAGACCTCGTCCATCTTGTGCGAGATGTACAGGATGGTGGTGCCCCTCGCGCGGAGGCGTGCGATCGTGCGTTCGAGCCGGGCGGACTCCGCCTCGGTCAGTGCGCTCGTGGGCTCGTCCATCACCACGATCGACGCGTTCACGGAGAGCGCCTTGGCGATCTCGACGAGCTGCTGGTCACCCACCCGCAGACCGCCCGTGCGGGCCCAGGGATCGACCGTGCAGTCGAGATCGGCGAGCAGCCTCGCGGTCTCGTCCGCCTGGGCGCGGTCGTCAACCAGCCCCAGCGCGGTGCGACGTTCCCGACCGAGGAAGACGTTGGCCGCCACGGGAAGGTCATCGACGAGGGCGAGTTCCTGGTGAATGATCGCGATGCCCGCCTGCTCGGCCTCCCGGGTGCCGCGGAAGCGAACCGGTCGCCCGTGCACCTCGAGATCGCCCGCATCGGGACGCTGCACCCCCGACAGGATCTTCATGAGGGTGCTCTTGCCCGCGCCGTTCTCTCCGCAGATCGCGTGAAGCTCGCCCGCGGCGACCTCCAGGCTCACGTCGTCGAGCGCCACGACGCCGGGAAACCGCTTCGTGATGCCCCGCATCACGATCGCCGGCACGGCCGCGAGGGCGGTCCCCTTCATGACGCGGACACCGCCGTGTGGCGTGTCTCCCACCGTCGCAGCAGGCCGAGCAGCACGAACGCGCCGATCCCGGTCGCCGCACCCGCGCGTGGGCTGGCCATCATCGCGACCACCGCGCCCCCGAGCACGGCGAGCGTCGGGATCGCACAGAGGCCGAGGGCCCCGGGGAGCAGGCGCCGTCCACCGCGCGCCATCTGGCCGATCTGCGCGAGCGTCACCGCGACCACGACGACGATGCCGACGATGAGGCCCTCGTACACGTCGGCTCCGGTCTTGATGATCTTCGAGACCGCGTCGATGACCACCCGCAGGAACACGGCGCCGAGCACCGTGCCGGGCACCGTGCCGACGCCACCGGAGAGCGAGCACCCGCCGACGACCGCGGCCGCGATGGCGTTGAGCTCGTGTCCGCGCCCCTGGTTCACAGGGGCGGCCACCGACTCATTGCCCACGTAGAACAGCCCCGCGAGGGCCGCCGTCATCGCGCCGAAGACGTAGGCGAACCACTTCACGTTGTCGGTGCGGATGCCGGCGAGGCGGGCTGCCGCCTCGTTTCCGCCGAGGGCGTGCACGTGGCGGCCCAGGACCGTCCGTGTCAGGATCAGCCACGTGATGACGGCGAGCAGCGCGAAGACCGCGACCGGCACCCAGACGTTGTCGCGCACCGCCTTGAAGAACGGATCGGCGACGTTGATCAGGGCGCTCTTGGTGGGGGTGAACGCGGCGGTCGTGCTCTCGCACAGGGCCCGGGCGAAGCTCCGCAGACCGACGAGGGTCGCGAGCGTCGCGATGAAGGGCGGGAGACGGATCGTGGTCACGAGCCACGCGTGCAGCGTGCCCACGAGGAATCCGGCGAGGAGGCTCGCGAGGCAGCCGGCCGCCACGACGGCGGGCCCCACCGGCTTGAACCCCGCCATCTCCGCCGGCGCCAGTGCGAGCATGGTCGTGGCGCAGACGGTGCCGGACAGCGCGATCATGGAGCCGGCGGAAAGGTCGATCCCGCCCGCGATGATCACGACGGTCGAGCCGAGTGCGAAGATTCCCAGCAGCGCGGCGTTGCGGGCGATGTCGCGCAGGCTGTCCAGAGGCCGCTGCCAGTAGCTGTGGTTGCTGTCGGCCAGGGCGGTGAAGACCACGGCCGCGACGATCGCGGCCAACAGCGTCCACTCGCCGGGACGCAGGAGCGGGGCGCCTCCGGCGCCACGGGAGTGCGACGGCATGGCTGGCCCTACGAACTCGAGAGCCCGTACTGGGCGAGCCACTCGCGGAATCGCGACAGGGGGAGGTATTCGTAGCCGTCGATGTCGATGTCTTCCGGCTTCACGAGCGGGTCGGTGTCGGGCACGATCAGGCGCAGGCCCGTCGTGAGCAGGTCACCGTCGGGCTGTCCGCGGTTGGGGAACATCTCGGCCACGGTCGCGTCGTCCGCCTCGTGCATCGCACGAAGCAGGCGCACCGTCTGCACACCCATCTCGAAGGGATTCTGGACGACCATCGCGTCGATCTTCCCCTCCGCCATCCGCTCGAGCGCGGCGGCCTGGGCGTCGAAGGTGACGGCCGTGAGCATCTTCTCGGCCGTGGACCGCGCCCCGCGTTCCTCCATCACCTCGGCGATCGCCGGGGCGTTGTAGGCCCAGATGCCGACGAGCGCGGCGAGGCCGGGATGGTTGACGAGGGCCGTCCGCACGTTGTCGCGGGCACGGGTGAGATCCATCTCGTCCGGCATGCGGTCCACCTCGGTGTAGGACTCGCCGACCGCCTCACGGAAGCCGTTCATCCGCGCCCGCGCATTGTCGTTGTCGGTGAATCCCGCGAACTGCACGTAGCCACCGGACGTGCGGCCCCGCGCGGCGAGGATTGCCCGGGCCGCACGGCCGAGCAGGCGGCCACCCACGATGTTGTCGGTGCCGATGTAGTACGGACGTGCGTCACGAAACGCGTCGCGGTTCACGTCTCCGTCGACGGTGATGATCTTCACGCCACGGGCGGCGAGATTCTTCATCTCCTCGACGATCGCCGCGTTGTCCGCCTGGATGACCGAGATGGCCACGCCCGCGATGTCCGACTGGCTGCCGTACTGCCGGAGTTTTTCGATCTGGCCCTGGGCGGTGCCGTTGTTCTTCTCCATGACCGCGCGAAGGCCCCGCTCCTCGAGGCCGAAGCGCCGTGCCCCCTCCACCAGTCCGGCGTTGCAGGCGTCCCAGAAGGGGTCGTCGCCGTTGGTGATGAAGATGAATCGCTTCACTCCCTGCGGGGCGGACGACGGCGTGCCGGCGGTGGGTGCGGCGGCTTTCGGCCCGCAGCCCGCGACGGCGGCGAGGCCGACGCAGAGCGCGAGGATCCGCACGGGAACGCCGGTCCGCGAGGCTTCCGGACGCGTCAGAGTCTCCACGCTTCGTCTCCCACGGTTGATGTCCACGCTGCGACGTGCGTCACACTGGGTCGATGGCCTCGGTGGCGAAGGCCGGGTGATCACGCGATGGCCGGTCGTCTGGCGAATTCGATGCTTTCCGAACCTACCCCGGTTTCCCGCTCGCATTCGACTCTGCAGGTACGCGTCGTTCGCATTTGGGAAACGACGAGGGCCCCGCCGATCTCCATCTGGCTCGCCACCCCGGGCTCGCTAGAGTGTCGCCGCGATGCGGTCGATTCGCAACCCGGGGCCGCGGTGTCTGGTCATCGGTGCCCGACGCAGGACGACACGGTTCCGGCTTCATGATGGGCGATCTTGGATCTCGTGCTCGGGAGGGTTTGCCTGACGGCACGCGCGGAGTTCGCGCGGCCGGGGGTGCGGCCCCGGCCCGCGAATGGGGACGGTCGGCGCGTGGTGCCGGCGACGACCATTCCCGCCACAATCGGACCCGGGGGCATGGTCCGGAGGTCGGGCGCTCGAGGGCCGTGATGCGTGTCGCCCTGGTGGCGGTCGTGCTCTGCGGCGCTCGCACGGGAGCCTCGCAGGAGACGCTCGTCGTGCCACGGGCGTCGTCCGAGCGGTCGGGCTGGGAACCGGGCACGGCGATCCCGGGCGAGGTGCTGATCGAACCGCTTCCTTCCGTCGGTCCGTCCGGACCGGTCGTGCTGGACTCGCCCTACGTCGGCGGCAGCTGGTGGCCCGATGGTGGGTGTCCGCCGGACGCCTCCGCAGGGTGCTTCGACGACCTGTGGGCCGCGCGGCCGTGGCACTGGCAGATCCTGCCCACCAACCTCATCTGGACGAGTTATCTCGCGGGCCCCAAGGAGCCGCGATTTGCGACCGTGTGGTACGACGACACGTCGCCCGACCCGATCGTGCCGACACAGCGAGAGGGCTGGCTCTGGGACTCGACGCTGGGAGGACGCGTGGCCGTCCTGCGGTATGGATCGGACACGTCGATCCATCCCCAGGGATTCGAGGTTCAGCTGGAAGGCGCGGCGTTCGTGCGACTGGATCCCTCGGAGGATCGTGACCTTCGCTCGAGCGACTACCGATTCGGCATCCCGCTCATCTACGGCGTCGGGAGGTGGCAGACCAAGCTCGCCTATTACCACCTGAGCGCCCACCTCGGGGACGAGGCGATGCTGCGGCACCCGACGTTCCCTCGTGTGAACTACGTGCGCGACGCGATCGTGTATGGCAACTCGTACTACCTCACCGACTGGATGCGCGTGTACGGCGAGGTCGGCTGGTCGTTCTACAACGCGGGCGGCTCCGAGCCATGGGAGTTTCAGTTCGGAACCGAGCTGGTGCAGGCCCGTCCGACCGGCATCCACGGGTCGCCGTTCTTCGCCATCAACGGCATGTCGCGCCAGGAACTCGACTGGGGAGGCAATGTCTGCGTGCAGACGGGGTGGGCGTGGCGCGGGGATCGTGGCGGCAAGCTCTTCCGACTGGGCTTCGAGTACCTCTACGGCTCGGACCCGCAGTACGAGTTCGTCTTCAACAACCAGAATCGTGCCGGCATCGGCATGTGGTACGACTTCTGATGAGAGCGCTGCCGGGCCATCCCTG
>DNLZ01000469.1:1262-5200 GCA_003488325.1 Planctomycetaceae bacterium | reverse complement strand
TTGCCGCCGAGTTCGAGCGACACCTTCTTGAGGTTCGATCGAGCCACGCCGTGGAGCACCTCGCGGCCCGTCTCGGTGCCGCCGGTGAAGGCGATCTTGTCCACCTCCATCGACTCGACGAGCGCGCGGCCGGCGACCGGACCGTCCCCGGTGACCACGTTGAAGACCCCGGGTGGAAGCTCGGGCACGTGCTCGCGGACGAGGCGGGCGAACTCGAGCATCGAGAGCGGCGTCTGCTCCGCGGGCTTGAGGACGACCGTGCAGCCGGCCGAGAGTGCCGGCCCGAGCTTCCACATCGCGAGGAGCAGCGGGTAGTTCCACGGGACGATGAGGCCCACCACGCCCACCGGCTCCTTGAGCGTGAGGTTGATGGCGTTGTCGGGAACGGGGAGCGTCTCGCCGTGGATCTTCGTGGCCAGGCCGCCGTAGTACTCGAGGCACGTGGCCGCGTCCTGGACGTCCATCTCGCTCTCGACGATCGGCTTGCCGCAGGTGCGGGTCTCGAGGTCGGCGAGGCGATCGGCATGCTCGCGCACCACCGCGGCCATGTGGAAGAGCACGCGGCCGCGTGCCTGCGCCGTGGTCGTGCGCCACGGACCGGTGTCGAAGGCATCACGCGCGGCACGGACGGCGGCCGCCACGTCGGCGGCCGAGGATTCGGCCACGGTCGCGATCACCTCGTCCGTGGCCGGGTTGACGATCGGCCTGGTGGCCGCCCCGGCCACCCACTCGCCGCCGATGAAGTTGCGGTGTTCGCTCACGTCGTCCGCTCCGGCCGTGCGGGGTGGTGGCTCGGCGGAGCCGAAACGCCGGCCCGCTCTCCCGAGGCATGATACTCGGGAGGCGCTCGGGCAGACCCGGCGGCGGCGCGCGGCGGACGAACGGGCGCGTGCGGGCAGATCGCGTCGCTTCGGGCGTCACCCGCGATCCCGCCGCGTCACGTCGTGGAGAAGGCCCGCGCGAGTCGGCGGAGCGCCTCGGCGAGGCGGGTCGTGGGGCAGGCGTTGTTGAGCCGGATGAAACCGGGCGTGCCGAAGTCGCGCCCATCGGAGGGCCCGAGCCCCGCGGCCTCGCAGCGGGCCTGGGGATCATCCTCCCCGGTGCCACGACAATCGATCCACGACAGGTAGGTCGCCCGCGCGGGAACGCAGGAGAGTCCCGGGATGCGGGCCACCGTCTCCTGCACCATGTCGCGGTGGCGGGCGAGCACGGTCACGAGTCGCCGCCGCCATGCGTCACCGTGCCGCCACGCCGCCTCGGCGGCGGCGTAGCCCAGCGGATTGACCATCGGCACGAGCCCGCCGCCCGCCTTCCGCAGGCTGTCGCGCTCGATGCCCGTCGGCAGGATCGCCGCGGCGCAGGCGAGCCCCGCGAGATTCCACGTCTTCGACGGCGCGGTGAGCGTGACGCTCGTGGCGGCGGCGGGATGATCGAGACTCGCGAACGGCACGTGGCCCGCATCGTCGAGCACGAGGTCCGACCAGATTTCGTCGCTCACGACGGTGACGCCGTGCCGCATGGCGATGTCGGCGATCCGCAGGAGGTCGCCGCGGGAGAACACCGTGCCGGTGGGATTGTGGGGATGACAGAGCCACAGCATCGTCGTTCCCGCCTCCGCCGCCGCCGCCTCGAGCGCGTCGAAATCGATCGTCCATGCGGCAGGTGACTGCACGAGCGGCACACGCACCGTGCGGCGGCCGGCGCGGACGGGCAGCGACAGGAACGGCGGGTACACCGGCGTGAACGTGATGATCCCGTCGCCGGGCCGCGTGAGCAGTCGCGCCGCGAGGGCCAGGCCGGTGACGACGCCGGGCGTGCCGACGACACGGCCCGGATCGATCGACCACCCGTGGAGCGCGGCCAGGTGCGCCGCCAGGGCCGGCCCGAAGTCGGGCGGGTCGTTCGTGTAGCCGAAGATGCCGTGATCGACGCGTGCCCGGATCGCGTCGAGGACGACCGCCGGCGTGCGGAAGTCCATGTCGGCCACCCAGAGCGGCAGCACGTCGCGACCTTCCCAGCGGTCCCACTTCTCCGAGCCGGTGCCGTGGCGGTCGGGACAGTCGTCGAAGTCGTGATCGGCGTGCGTCATCGTGGCGTGACGGGGGCGGTAGGAGTCGCGGGACCGGCGGGATGGTATTCCGAAGCGCGAGTGTACTCCGCTCCATCGGGCGTCACGCATGGGGCGTTCCATGCTGTACGGGTCGGGGTTGCCCACGCCCCGTCGCCGGACGTTCGCTCCGGTCCTGACGGCGAGCCCGTTTCTCGTGAAGGATGCACGCCATTCGGATCGGCGTGCTGCGAGGCTCGGGGTTGCCCACGCTCTCTCGCCGGACGCTCGCTTCGGTCCTCCTGACCTTCGCTCGCTCGGAGGTGTCTGCGCTCTCGCCCTCCGGGCTTCGCTGGCCACCTACGCCGGCTCGAGGGCGTGGGCACCCCCTCGCGGGTTCACGCACAAGTGCGGGGAGGGTGCGTGGTCAGTAGCGGTACACCGCCGCCACGCCGCTTTCGGTCGGCATGGCGTTGCGCACGAGCGCGACCACCGTGCCGCCCTTCTCGAGCACGGTCTCCGCGACGGCGCCGAAGAGATCCTCCGAGACGGATGCGAACTCAGGGCGGCGGCGTCCGCCGTCTGACAGGGCTTCGTCGGCGGGCATGATCGCGCCGGTCGCGCGGTCCATGTGCCCCGCCTCGAACCGATCCACTTCGACGAGGAGCGTCGCGATGCGACCGGCGACGGCGGCCCGCGCCACCTCCGCGAGGTCGCCGGACGCGAGGCCACGACCGCGCGCGCGATGGAAGGCCGCCACCGCCTGCCCGACCCGCACCGCGCGACTCTCCACGAGCAGCGGCGTGACGGCCGCGGCGAGCGTGTCGCGTGTCATGAGCACGGGATCGAGCGGGACGTGGTGCTCGAGGAGCCAGGCGTTCTGCGTGAGCCCGCGGAACGTGGCCGCGAGCGGTGGTGCGGCCACGAGCACGAGCGGCAGCGTCGTGCGGCGCGACACCTGTTCGAGCACCGTGGCGTCCACGAACCGGAGAAAAATCTCCGTGTCCTTCTCGACCTCGTCCTGCCTCGACCCGAAGCCACCGTGCACGGTCCCCGAAGCACCCATGCCCGCCGGGCCCATCCCGGTCTGCACGCGATGCGGCTCGAGGATGTCGACGTCCACCACGTCCGCGATCTCGAGCGACGGAGCCTCGCCACCGGGTGTCGTGAGCATCACCGGATCGAGCGTGACCGATGCGTCGGCGTCCGCGCCGCCCGCCGGGCCGTGCCAGACGAACGCCTCGAACACCCATGCCCGCCGGCTGGTGAGGGCGAGCACGTGGCAGCGTTCGAGCGACGAGGCCGCATGCACGAGCGGCAGCGTGTGGAAGCGCCGGCCGACGAGCGCGAGCGTGGGAACGGGCTGCTGGAGCAGGAAGACGCGGGCCCTGCCGTCGGCGGCGAGGATCGCCAGGCCGTCGCGTGTGTGTTCCCAGAAATCGTGATCGTCGGCCAGCAGGCGGAACGGCCGGAGGAGCCGCTCGACCGTGTCCCGCGGATGGCCTTCGTCGAGCGTGCGTTCGAGGGTCTCGACGAGGGACCGGTAGGTCGGTCGATCGACGGTGTTCTCGGGCACGCTGCGGTGCGTGGAGAGATAGAGCGAGAGACATGGATCCGGCTGGGGCGCGAGCAGCGACCGCACCGCGTCGAGCGACACCGGCTCGACCCTGATCCCCCGGAGTTCGGTCGTGATCGTCGCCATGGGATGCACCGGATGCCTGGACCGACGCCCGCCGCGCCCGCGACGACTCGACACGGTCGCGGAACCGTCGAGATCCCGACCACCGCGGGCAAGCGCGCGGGCTCGGGCCGTCGTGGAGTCCGCGGGTGCCGCGCGGTCGCCCGGCGACGCTCGCCGTGGACAGTTGCGTCCGGTAACGCGTGGCGCGCG
>DNLZ01000469.1:0-877 GCA_003488325.1 Planctomycetaceae bacterium | reverse complement strand
TGGTTGCCCAGCGGAGCCGGTGCGGGATACTCGGGAGCATGGACGGCGAATCGGGCGTCGATCGGGCTCTCTCGCCACGCGAGGCCGCGCGGGCACCGGTCGGCATCGTGCTCGCCGGCGGTCGATCCACGCGCTTACGCGCCGTGGCGACACGGGAGGGGGGCAAGGCCGCGCTGACGCTCGGCGGCCGGACGCTGCTGGCGGCGGTGGTCGCGGCGCTCGAGCCGCACGTCGGCCGGATCGTGGTCGTCGCGGCACATCACGGCATGGGCGTGCGCGCCACGGCAGGCTCCGACGCGGTCGCGGTGGGGTCGCGGCCCGACGTCGAGACGATCCATGACACGGTCGCCGACGGCGGACCCCTCTCCGCGCTCGCCGACGCCCTGCGGCACGTGGCCGGCCTGCGGGACGCGGGTGATGCGGACGAGGCGGCGCGTGCAACGGGGCTGCATGCCATCGAGGCGGTCGTCGTCTCCTGCGACGTCCCGCTCGTGCGTCCCGAGGTCGTCGGGCTCCTGCTCGAGAGGCTGCGGCTGTCGGGCGCGCGATGGGTCGTGCCGGAGGTGCACGGCCATCCGCAGGTGCTCGTGAGCGCGGTCCGCGGTGACCTCCTGCCGGCGATCGAGCGGCATCTCGCCACCGGACGCCGCGATCTCAAGGGCCTGCTCGGCACGGTCGCCCACGCCGATCCGACGGCGGTGGTGCGGCTCGATCCGGCCGCGGTGGCCCTCGTCGATCCCGAGTTCGACTCGTTCCGCGACATCGATACGCCCGACGATCTCGCGGCGCTCAGAGCCCGGCTCGGCTCCCGATCATCCCAGGACTGAAGGTCCCGCGGACCCGTCGTGCGCTCTCGGCCCGAGGATCACGCGTCGTC
>DNLZ01000470.1 GCA_003488325.1 Planctomycetaceae bacterium | reverse complement strand
AGGTCGGCAGGATGCCGAGCCTTGCCGTGAAGCCGGAGGCGCGATGCTCTCGGGCCTGATCGAGTGGTCGTTGGGCAATCGCGTTCTCGTGATCGGCCTCTTCGTCGCGCTGGCCGTGGGCGGCCTGCTGGCGGCCACGAGGATTCCGGTCGATGCGGTGCCGGATCTCGTCAACGTGCAGGTGCAGGTGGTCACCGATGCCGGCACGCTCACGCCCCTCGAGGTGGAGCGATACATCACGTATCCCGTCGAGCTGGCCATGAGCGGTCTGCCGTCGGTCGAGGAGACACGCAGCCTCTCCAAGTTCGGCATCTCGCTCGTGACGATCGTCTTTCGCGAGGGCACCGACATCTTCCTCGCCCGCCAGCTCGTGGCCGAGCGCCTGGCCGAGGCGCAGGCGCTCATCCCGCCGGGGCTTCCCGATCCGGCCCTCGGCACGCTCTCGACGGCGCTCGGAGAGATCCTCCAGTTCGAGGTCCGCGGCCAGGGGCACGACCTGATGGAACTGCGGAGCCTGCTCGAATGGGAGATCGCGCCTGCGCTGCGGGAGGTGTCGGGCGTGACCAACATCAACAGCCATGGCGGCTACGCGAAAAGCTACCAGGTGCAGGTCGACCCCGACCGACTGTCAAGCCACGGCATTCCACTCTCCGAGGTCATCGACGCGCTCGAGCGCAACAACGCCAGCACCGGCGGCGGCTACATCGTGAAGCACGGGGAGCAGCGGTTCATCCGCGGCCAGGCCCTCCTCGACGGCATCGACGACATCGGCCAGGTGGTGGTGCGTTCGCCCGCCGGCGGCGTGCCGATCCTGGTGCGCGACATCGGCACCGTCACGATCGCGCCCCTCGTGCGGCAGGGGGCCGCGACGCGGGACGCCCGCGGCGAGGTGGTCACCGGCATGGTGATGATGACGCGGGGCGAGAACAGCCGCCGCGTGGTCGCCGCCGCGAAGGAAAAGCTCGACGCCATCCGGAAGACGCTTCCCGCGGGGGTGACGCTCGAGGTGATCTACGACCGCTCGGAGCTGATCGCCAGGACGCTCGACACCGTGCTGCACAACCTCGCCGAGGGCGGCCTGCTCGTGATCGGCGTCCTGCTCGTGCTGCTGGGCAACGTGCGCGCGGGGCTGATCGTGTCGCTGGCGATTCCGATGTCGATGCTCTTCGCCGCGAACCTCATGTGGGCCTGTGCGATCCCGGCGAGCCTGATGAGCCTCGGGGCGATCGACTTCGGCCTGGTGGTGGACAGTTCGGTGATCATGGTCGAGAACTGCGTCCGCCGCCTCGGACTCGCCCCGCCCACCGCCTCACGCCTGGCCGTCGTCCGCGACGCGGCGATCGAGGTCCGCGGCCCGACGATGTTCGGCGAGCTCATCATCGCCATCGTCTACCTGCCGATCCTCGCGCTCGAGGGCACGGAGGGGAAGCTCTTCCGGCCGATGGCCCTGACGGTCCTCTTCGCCCTCGCCGGCTCGCTCGTGATCTCGCTCACGCTGATGCCGGTGCTCGCGGCGACGGTGCTCTCGCGTGAGGAGGAGCACGAGCCGCTCGTGATGCGGCTGTTCCATCGTCTCTACCAGCCGCTCGCGCGGCTGGCCGTCCACCATCCGGTGGTCATCTCCCTGGTGGCCGCGGCGCTCGTGGCCGCGAGCGTGCCGGTGGCCCTGCGGCTCGGTGCCGAGTTCATGCCGCGACTCGACGAGGGCGACCTGCTCGTCGAGATGGTGCGGCTGCCGAGCGCGACGCTCGAGGACTCCGTTCCCGTGACGACGCGTGTCGAGCGGGCGCTCAAGGCCTTCCCCGAGGTCAAGACGGTGTTCTGCAAGACGGGCCGCCCCGAGATCGCCAACGACGTGATGGGCGTGCAGCAGACCGACGTGTGGCTGATGCTCAAGCCGCCGTCGGAATGGCCCGCGAAAATCTCCCGCGACGAACTCGTCACGAAACTCGGCGCGGCGCTGGCGGCCGTGGCACCGGAGGCGAACCTCGGCTTCAGCCAGCCGATCGAGATGCGGGTGGACGAGCTCGTGGCCGGCGTGAAGGCCGACGTGGCGGTGCTCGTCTACGGCGACGACCTCGACGTCCTCGGCGCGGTCGGGAAGCAGATCGAGCGGGTCCTCGAGAGCATCCCGGGGGCGGCGGACGTGCGGGCCGACTGGCAGGCCAACATTCCCACGCTGCAGATCGATGCCCGCCCGGAGCAGCTCGCCCGCCACCACATCGACGGCGCCGAGGTGATCCGCACGGTGGCCGCGATGGGCGGCATCGACGCCGGCGTGATCTTCGAGGGCCGGCCGCGGTATCCGCTCATCGTGCGGTTCGCGCCCCAGTGGCGGGAGAACCCGGATCTCCTGCCGCAGATTCCCGTGGGCTCGGCCGGCAGCCGCCCGGTGCCGCTCGGTGAGCTGGCCGACATCCGGATGGAGGAGAGTCCGCCGTCGATCGAGCACGAGAACTCGCGCCGCCGGACGTTCGTCTCGGCGAACGTCCGCGGCCGAGACGTCGCCGGATTCGTGCGCGAGGCGCAGGCCGCGGTCGAGCGGCAGGTGAGGCTCCCCACGGGCTACTCGCTGCGCTGGGGAGGCGACTTCGAGAACCTCGTGTCCGCGAGCCGCCGGCTCGCCCTGATCACGCCCGCCGTCCTGGGGCTCATCGCGATCCTGCTCTACGCGAGCTTCCGGTCGTTCCGGCTCGCGGCCCTGATCTTCGTCGCCGTGCCGGTGGCGGCATCCGGCGGAATCGCGGCCCTCGCGCTCCGGGGCATGCCCTTTTCGATCGCGGCGGGCGTCGGCTTCGTGGCGCTCTTCGGCGTGGCGGTGCTCAACGGACTGGTGTGGGTGGCGGGAGCGGAGCACGCGAGGCAGGAGGGCCTCGCCCCACGTGAGGCGGCGATCGTGACGGCGGGGGTGCGGATCCGCCCCGTGCTCATGACGGCGCTCGTGGCGAGCCTCGGATTCCTGCCGATGGCCCTGGCGACAAGCGCGGGCGCGGAGATCCAGCGGCCCCTCGCGACGGTCGTCATCGGGGGGATCGTCACCTCCACGCTCCTCACCGCGTTCGTCGTGCCCGCGATCTACCCCTGGTTCGCCCCGAGGTCCCTGCCCGACTGAGAGGGTCGGCGGGGGGCATGCGCTCGCGTCCTCACCGCGGACGCAGGAGCAGGTGGCAGTAGTCGGCCGCAGGCAGGTCGCGCGTCCGCCACTCGGCATCGAGCACGCGCTCGAGCCGCAGGGGCGACCGGTCGATGAGCGCGAGCAGTTCGTCGGCCGAGTAGGTGCGCAGGGTGAAGACGCACTCGCGTCGCTCACAGCCCGCCGGCGTCCGGACCCGGATGCGGGACCGCACCGTCTCCTTGCGGTCGGACGGCTCCGGGGGGCGGTAGTGGGCCGTCTGCTCGACGTGGCACCGTCCGCGGGCCGCGGTCCAGACGTCCCGCGTGGGCCGCTCGGCCCCGTACTCCGTGATGGAAAGGCCCACGACGTACACGCCCCTTCGCCGGAGACACGACGCGAC
Source organism: Planctomycetaceae bacterium (assembly GCA_003488325.1). Classification (GTDB taxonomy): domain Bacteria; phylum Planctomycetota; class Planctomycetia; order Pirellulales; family UBA1268; genus QWPN01. The sequence goes on along the minus strand of DNLZ01000470.1, from coordinate 12,909 downwards.
CTGCGCGAAATGCGCGAGCATCGCCGCGTCGTCGGGCAGGTGCCGGATCGTGTTGACGAGGTTGAACGCGAGGTCGGCTCGACGGCGGACGCGGGGGGCGAAGTCGGTCATGTCGGCCACGAACAGCGTCACCCGATCGTCGACCCCCGCACGCTCCGCCCGAGCACGGGCGTCGTCGATCATGTGCGGGGCGAGATCGAAGCCGATCGCGCGGTGGTGATGCCGGGCGAGCCAGCGGAGATGACGTGCGGTGCCACAGGCAGGCTCCAGGAACGTGAACGGGCCAGCGCGTCGCGCGCATGCGGCGGCGAGGCCCACGAGCCGGCGCGCCTCCGCGGCGGTGCCGGGGGCGTGCAGGATGTCGTAGACGACGGCGTCGCCGTAGAAGTGGTTGCGGTCGGGAGCCTCACGCATGGCGGGGGATCGTAGTGCCGCACCGCGAGGGCGTCCATCACGGCGCGGCTGCGGGAGTGGCTGCGGCCGTCTCAGGGCAGCGGCTGGGTCGCACGCAGGTAGGCGAAGAGGTCGCGAATCCGCTCGTCATCGAGGGCGTCGAGCAGCTTTTCCGGCATGATCGACCGGGGAATCGCCTGCATCTCCTCGATCTCGTCCCGGGGAATCGTCACGAGGCGGCCGTCGGCGCCCTTGATGACGACCACCTGGTTGTCCTGATCGGCGACGAAGCCGTTCACGCTCCGACCATCACCCGTGACCACCACCACGTTCTCGTAGCCCTCGCGGATCTCCAGGCTCGGATTGACGACGTTCAAGAGCATGCGCCGCACGTCGTCGCGCTGGTAGGAAGTGAGGCTGGGGCCGATCTCTCCCCCTTCGGAAAAGAGCACGTGGCACTTGCCACAGTGCTCGCGAAAGAGGCTTCGTCCGGCCACGGGATTGCCGGCCGCTTCCCCGAGCACGCCGACGAGCCGCTCCACCTCGCCCCGCAGCCGCCCGGCGTCGCTCGACAGGGCCTCGGTCCAGATCGCCTCGATCCGCCTGCGGAGCGGCTCGTCGTCCACGAGCAGCATGCGCTGGACCACGTCCGCGGGCACGCCGGCAGGATCGACCGCACCCGCCTCGATCGCCGTCAGCCACGCCTCCGTCCACACGCGCCGGCTCGCGAGCACCGACTGGGCCACCAGCCGGGTGTCGGCCGGCAGCCGGTCGTGGAGGCCGATGATCGCGGTGGCGATGCGCGGATCGTCGAAGCCGCCGAGGGCCCCGAGGGCGGCCGCACGCACCTCGGGCTCCGCCGCCGTCTCGAGCACGCCCGTCAGCACGCCCGCGCTCGCGGGGATCCGGGTCTCGCCGAGAATCTCGATCAAGGCCACGCGTTCGCGCGCCGGGCGTGTCGTGTCGCCGACGACACGAAGGGCCTCGTCGATCGCCTCACGGTCCCCGCGGCGCACCCGCAGGGCGAGCGATCCGCCGCCGGCCCGTGCCAGCGCCCCGGCCAGTTCGTCGGGCATCGTCGCCACCATCCGGCCCGCGAAGGCCTCCTCGAAGCCCTTCATCAGCCGCGCCGCCGACTCGGGCTCCGGAGCCAGGTCGAAGAGCCGGGCGCAGGTGAGCAGATTGTGCCGTCCGCCCGCCTGCGCGAAGCGGCGCATGAGCCGCTCGAGAAGGTGCTCCCGCACCAGCGGGGCGGCCCTCAGGGAGGCGTCGGCGAACCATGCCAGCACCGCGTCGGGGTCCCGCTCGCATTGGGCCTCGACGGCCCACCAGAGCATGAGCGGCTGAAACGGGTCGACGAGATCGCCGGCATGCGCGGCGAGCGCCGCCACGATCGGCAGGCCTTGCGCCGCGGGCAGCCGCCGTGCGGAGGCGGCGAGCTGGACCCGCGTCTCGACGTCGGGCTCCGTCGTGGCGAGCGTGCGCAGGCGCGCGGCCACCGCGTCGGACACGCTGGCCCCGTCGGCCAGGAGCCGCACGCTCCAGAGGCGCACGTGGGCATCGGCATGATCGAGCGCGTGCAACGCGAGCGACTCGTCGAAACCGCCGCAGAGGTGGATCGCCCAGAGGGCCTCGAGCGAGGTCTGCCCCGTGTGCTCGTCGAGCATCGTCCGCAGCAGCGGCAGCACCGATCGATCGCGCCGGTCCGCAAGGAGACGCAGCGCCGTCTGGCGATGCCAGCGGTTCCCGTGCTCGAGCAGGCCCACGAGCGCCGTGCCCGACATCGAGCGGTAGTCGAACCGCTCCGGCCTCGGAGCGTCGACGCCCCGCAGCCGCCAGACGCGGCCCGTGTCGGGCGTGACGCGTCCCTGATGGTGGCTCGCGTGATCGATCCGCTGCTCGTGGAAGTCGGCGACGTAGATCGCCCCGTCCGGTCCGCTCTTGATCTCGACGGGACGGAACCAGGGGTCGCGGCTTTCGAGGATGAAGCCCACGTCCGCGGTGCGGAACGTCGCACCGCGCGGCCGGATGTCGGCGGCGACCACGTGGCTCTGCAGCGGCGCGACGGCGAAGAGGCGTCCGGCGTGCCGCGGCGGCAGGGCACCCGCCTCGTCGATCACGAAGGTATGCGTGAAGCGGGCGACCGGCGCGTGCTCGATGTGCTCGAAGAAGCCGAAGGTGAACGGGTTCGACAGGTCCCCGTGCTTGCCGAACCCCTTGCGGGAATAGCCACCCTGGACGTAGTGGAAGCCGCGGGTGTCTCCCCCATTGTGTCCGGAAAAGATCCGCCCCTTGGCGTCGATCTCGAGCCCGAAGGTGTTGCCTCCGCCCTCCGCGAAGACCTCGTAGCGTCGCGTCTCGGGATGGTAGCGCCAGACGAGCTGGCCCATCGAGTGGATCGGCGGTTCGTCACTGCCGAAGCGACGGATCGCCCCCGAGACGGTGCTGCCCTGCGCGCCGTAGAGCCAGCCGTCCGGCCCCCAACGCAGATGGCTGGCGACGGAGTGCGTATCCTCGATGCCGAATCCCTCGAGCAGGACCTCCGGATCGCCGTCGGGCACGTCGTCCCCGTCACGATCGGCATAGAAGAGGAGGTAGGGCGGGTTGAGGACGAACACGCCGCCACGTCCGCGGGCGAACGACGACGCGATCGACAGCCCGTCGATGAACGTGCCGTGACGGTCGTACACGCCGTCACCGTCGGTGTCCTCGTGGAACGTGATGCGATCCCGGCCCGGCACGTGCCCCGGCGGCGGCTCCGGCGTGCGGTCATACACGGTCCGCAGAAACGTATCCCGACTCACGGCGGTGAGACCGGCGGGATGCGGATACTGGCGGTAGTTCATCACCCAGAGCCGGCCCCGCTCGTCGAAGTCGAGGAAGAGGGGCTGCCCGATCTCCGGCTCGGAGAGCACCGCGTCGATGGCGAGGTCGTCCGGCACGTCGAACCGCGCGAGCGACTCGGCCACCGCCAGCGGGCCCTCCTCCCCAGGCAGGCGGCGCAGCGTCCGTTCGATGTCGGCCGTCGGCTCGACCTTCGCGAATGCGGCGGGTCCGGGGGGAAGCGCGGCGGCGTCGGCCTGCCGTCCCCAGTCGGGATCGTCCGCCGGCAGCGACAGCCATGTGCCGGCGAGCACGATCCCCTCGTCCCCGGCCAGGATCGCCGGCGGAGCCACGTTGAAGCCGCTGCGACCGTCCCGTGCGTGGACGCGTATCGCCACGACGTTGGCCGCGCCCCAGCGCAGCACCGTCGGGTCGATCCGGTGCCGGTCGGATCCACCGAGGCCGCTGCGAAACCTCGGCGGGAAACTGCCTGAGATGCCGACCGAATGGCCGTTGATGACGATCTCCCGCGCGTCGTCGACCGGCTCGAGAAAGAACGTGACCTCCCGGCCCCGCCACCTCTCCGGAACCTGCACGACGCTCCGGTACCACACGAATCCACCCGCGCCGGCAGGCGGCTTCTTCCAGATCTCCGGGACAGCGACCTCCTGCGCCTCGGGCGGCGCGGCCACCGCGACGCGCATCCACGTGACGGCGGCGACGCATGGGCAGCCGACGATCGCCACGACGCACAGCACCGTGACCAGCCCACCGCGCCCATGCGACCGGATGCCACTCATGACGACGCCCCCGAACCCGCGCGCGCTACGGGAGAAGGTTCTCCGATCAGGAGGGCCGCCCCCGGCTCCACGCCGCGCCAGGATCGCCTGCGGCTCTCCGCCACGCGACGCAGAAAGCCGCCGAAGTCGTCGAGCAACGAATAGATGACCGGCACGGCCAGGAGCGTCAGCAGGAGCGAGAGGGTCTGCCCGCCGCTCGCCACCACTGCGATCGACCGCCGCTCCTCCGCCCCGGGACCGGTCGCGATCAGGAGCGGCAGCATGCCGGCCACGAACGAGATCGTCGTCATGAGGATCGGTCGGAGCCGGTCGCGGTTGGCGTCGAGGATCGCCTGCCGCTGCGGGAGGCCCGCGGCCTGGAGATCCTTCGTGTGATCCACCTGGAGGATCGAGGCCTTCTTCACCACGCCGAACAGCACCAGGATGCCGAGCGCGGAGTAGAGGTTGAGGGTCTCGCCCGTGGCCCACAGGCTCGCCAGGCCGAAGGGCACGGCCAGCGGCAGCGACAGGAGGATCGTCACGGGATGGACGAGATGCTCGTACTGGGCGGCGAGCACGATGTACATGAACACGATCGACAGCACGAAGGTCCACTGGAACTCCCCGAGCGTCCGCTCGAGCTCCCGTCCGCGGCCCATCACGCGTGCCGTCACGCCGGGCGGCAGGCCGATTTCCCGGGCCGCATCCTGCGCGGCGACGATGCGGTCGCCGAGCGCGTAGCCGGGGGCGATGTTGGCCCGCAGCGCCACCATCCGCTGCCGGTCGAGCCGATCGACACGGCCGGCCTGCTCGATCACGTCGAAGGCGACGACGTTGTCGATCCGCGTGAGCGTCGCACCCGCCGAGGTGCGGGGCGGCTCCGCCGCCGGGAGTTCACCCATCGGGTCGTCGGCGGTCGCGGCCGCGACGGTGCTCCCCGGCTGGGGTCGTCCGCGGAGGTAGAGCTGCGAGATCGATTCGACGTCGCCGCGGTCGATGCCCACGAGCCGCAGCTCGACGTCATACACCTCCCCATCGGTCCGATCGCGATACCGCGACACGCGGTCGTCCCCCCCGACCGCGATCCGCAGCGTGTCGGCGACCTCCTGAACCGTGATCCCCAGGTCGGCCATCCGCTCGCGGTCGAGGCGGGCGAGCATCTGCGGCTTGTCCGTGCGGAGCGTGATGTCGACGTCCACCACACCCGGAATCCGCTCCATGCGCCGACCGAGCCGCTCGGCGAACGGCAGGAGCACCTCCACGCTCGGCCCGGTCAGCGAGAGGTCGATGTCGACCGGGGGTCCCTGCCGGAGCGACGTGAGGTTGCGGATCGCGGACCGCACCCCGGGGAGCCCCGCGAGCGCGGCACGGACCTCCGTCATCTTCTCGCGCTGGGTGAAATTGCCCCGCCACGCGGCCGCCGGATCACCGGCCAGCAGTCCCGCCCACAGCCGCCGCAGGCTCACGGTCCGCTCGTCGATGTCGGTGAGCCGGACGTAGAGCGAACCGCGGTTCACGTCGCCGGTCGACGCTCCGACCGTGGCCAGCACGAACTCGACGCCCGGGATCGCGCGCACCCGCTCCTCCGCCCGGCGCACGAATCCGTCCATCGCCTGCAGGCTCGTGCCCGCGCTGGCGGTCAGGCTCACCTCGAATTCCGACTCGTCCACGTTGGTCGGCACGTAGTCCCGCTGGACGACCCCGAACAGCCAGACATTCGCCGCGATCACGGCGCATGAGACGGCCACCACGGTCCAGCGGTGGTCGAGCGACCAGCGGAGCGTCGCGAGATACCCACGTTCGAGCAGGGCGTAGGGTCCGCCGCGCGAGCCCTGACCGGCGGCCGCCCTGCCCGGCCGCAGCAGCCGGCTGCACATCATCGGCGTGAGCGTGAAGCTCATCACCATCGAGACGAGGATCGCGACCGTGGCGGTGATGCCGAACTCGTAGAGCATGCGGCCGGTGACGCTGCTGAGAAACGACACCGGCAGGAACACGATCACGAGCGAGAGCGTCGTCGCGAGCACGGCGGGCCCGATCTCCCGCGTGCCCTCGATGGCCGCCTCGAAGGGCGGCATGCCCTTCTCCTCGATGCAGCGGTAGACGTTCTCGAGCACGACGATCGCGTCGTCGATGACCACGCCCACCATGAGCACGAGCGCCAGCATCGTCACGTTGTTGAGGGTGAAGCCGAGGAACCGCATGAAGGCGAAGGTCGCGATGATCGAGCCCGGGATCGCCACCGCGGCGATCAGCGTCGAGCGCCACGACCGCATGAAGACGAGCACGACGACGGTCGCCAGCAGGCTGCCGGAGACGAGGTGCCCCTGGATCTCGTGCAACGCCGCCTCGATGTAGACCGACTGGTCCTGCAGGATCTCGAGGGTGGCCTCGGGCGGGAGCAATTCACGCGACCGCGCGAGGCGCTTTTTGATCGCGTGGATCGTCTCGACCGTGTTGGCGTCGCTCTGACGTTCCACCGAGACCACCACGGCCGGCTCCCCGTCCAGCCGTGCGAGCCGGCGCACCTCCTTCGTGCCATCGACCACGGTGCCCAGGTCACCGAGCCGCACGGCCCCGCCGGTCGCGCTCGACACGACCAGATCGGCGAAGCGACGTGCCTCGGGCACACGCCCCATCGTGCGGAGCGTGAGCTCCTGCGGTCCGGTGTCGACGCGGCCGCCCGGGATCTCCACGTTCTGCCGGACGAGCGCGTCACGCACCTCGAGCACCGAGATGCGGTAGGCGGCCAGCCGATCCGCGTCGAGGTCGATCCGCACGGCCCGCGGCGCGGCGCCGAGGATGCTCACGTTGCCGACACCGGTGGCCGATTCGATCACCTCCTTCACCGACCGCTCGGCGAGGAGGTAGAGCTCCTGCGTGGAGAGCGGACCGGAGAGCACCAGCGTGAGCACGGGCGAGGCGTCGAGATCCTGCTGCCGCACGACCGGCGGCTCCGCAGCCGGCGGCAGCCGCGGCCCGACACCGCCGATCGCGTCGCGCACGTCCTGCACGGCCGCGTCGAGCGGGCGGTTGAGGCCGAACGTGATCATCACGAGCGACCGCCCCTCCATGGAAAGGCTGCGCAGCTCCTCGATCCCCGCCACCGTGGCCACGGCGTCCTCGATGATCTGCGTGACCTCGCTCTCCACCTCCTCCGGCGCGGCGCCCGGATACGCCACCGACACCGTCACCGACGGGAGGTCGAGCTTGGGGAAACGGGAGATGCCGAGCTGGGGATAGGCCACGAGGCCCGCGACGACGAGGGCCGTCGTGAGCATGAGCGCGAAGACCGGGCGGCGGACGCAGGTTTCGGCGAGCCATTGCATCGCGACGCCTCCTGCGGAGCCTCGGGCCGCTCGCCCGCGGCGGGACGGACGGGATTCAGTTGGCCCGGCTCACGCCGTTGGCCGCGTCGGCATGCTTCACGACGAGGTCGCCGGGCGCGAGCCCCGACACGATCTCCACGAGGCCCTCGGTCCGTCGGCCGGTGCGCACGGGCACTCCGCGCGGCTCGCGGCCCGGCTCGAAGAGCCACACTTTTTCCGTGCCGGCGAACTCGAGCACCGACGTGGCCGGAACGACCAGGGCCTCGGCCTCGGCATCGATCACGACGTCGGCCTGCGCGAACAGTCCCGAACGGAGCAGTCCGTCGGGATTGGGGATGTCCGCCTCGAAGAGGAGCGAGCGGCTCATCTCGTCGAGCACCGGCGCGATGCGGGCCACGGCCGTGCGGATCGGCTCGGCCGATCCGTCGAGCTGCACCGTGACCGGCTGACCCTCGCGCAGCTTGAGCGCCTGCCGCTCGGGGACGGTGCCCCGAAAGCGGAGTGGATCGGTGCGCACGATCGTCACGAGCGCGTCCCCCACGCGGACCGACGCGCCCGGCGCGCTGCCGTGCCGCGACTGCACGAGCCCGTCGAACGGCGCCCGCACCGCGGCCTGCGCCCAGGTCTCCCGGGCGAGCGCGAGCTGCGCGCGGTGCACCTTGACGATGGCCACCTTCTCCTCGACCTGCTGCATCGCGGCAGCGAGCGTGGCCTCGGCCACCGCGACCGCGGCGATGCCGGTGTCGAGGTCGCTGCGTGAGACGGCGTTGCGCTCGGCGAGCGCCTCGAGCCGCACGAGCTGGGCCCGGGCCTCGTCGAGACGGGCCCGCTCGCGAAGGACCTCCGGCGCGGAGGTGACGTCGATGGCGTCGGCGTCCGCGTCGGCGTCCTTGCCCGCGTCCACCCCCGCGATCGTCTCGGCGACCGGGTCGAGCCCGAGGGCGGCGCGGGCCCGGCCGAGTTCGGCCGCCGACTGGGCGAGGCGGAGCCGCAGTTCGCTGTCCTCGAGGCGGATGAGCACGTCCCCGGCACGCACCCGCTGCCCCACTTCCACGGCCACCTCCGCGATGCGGCCGGCGACTCTGGCGCCGATCACGGTCGACTCGTCGGCCACGAGTCCTCCCTGGGCGCGCACGGTGGCCTTCCACGTGCGCGGCTCGACCTTCACGGTATCGGCCGACGGGGCGGCTGCCTCGGGGGGCGACGACGCCTCCGCCGGGCCGGTGTCAGCTACGACGCGGACCGGCGCCTCGGGCTTCGACGAGCCGCACCCGCCGGTCGCGAGCAGGCCGCACACCAGACCGGCGACGGCGGACCGCCGTCCGGCCCGGCGGCATGTTCCGGCACGACGAAGGGGCATGCGAAACACTCCGGCGGACGGTCCGGGCGAGGCGGCGGGGGGACGACGCACACGGTGGGCAGGCGGACCGGTCCGGCGACAGTCGCAGGGCGCCGCCGCAGCCTGCCGACCGAAAACCGGCGGGCTGCCGCCCGGATGCACCAGTATGACCTCGACGCAGCGCTCGCACAAACCGCCAGCACGGGCGCCCGGGCCTCTGCGCCTCGCGGCAGCGAGAGGCGCGGCGGACCGACGGCGCGCCGCCCGCTCACCGTTGCGGCCTCACCTCCCACACCGGCGGCAGCGCGGCCGAGTCGGGCCCGTACGTCTGCGAGACGACGAAGCCGCTGGCCTGCGACGTGTAGAAGATCCGCCCGTTGCTCACGACCGCACCGAGGCACTCCCGGGAGTCGATCGCCGGGCCGGTGGAGACGAGCCTGCCGTCGGCGGAGAGATCGATCATGTCCATGTTCGCACCGAGCACGTAGGGCTCGCTCAGCGTGAAGCGACAGCACGCGTAGTTGGTGAGGATGCTGTGGACGACGGCGCCGGTGTCCCGGTCGAAGACGTTGCCTCGCCCACGAAGCGCGTTCGAAAAGAGGAATCGCTCGCCGACACTCACCACGTTGAGGGCCGATGTCACCGCCTCCGACCGCCAGACGAGCCGCCCGTCGCGAGCGTCCAGGCACCAGACGTGGCGGTCGTCGGTGCCGGCGCGGGCCCGGTTGAAGCCGCCGATGTACAGCCGCCCGTCCCGACCGCTGAGCGTGCACTTCGACGTGACGTAGTGGTCGGTCGTCTGCCAGATGGTGTCACCCGTGAGGGGATCGAGGCAGGCGGTGAGCCCGTTCGCGCCGGCGGGAAGGCCGCGGCGAGCGCGGGCTGCGGCGTCGTAGCCGAAGAAGACGGAGTAGTAGAGCTTGCCGTCGAGAATGCACAGCCCGCAGTCGTTGCCGCCACGCCCCACCTCGGAGAAGTCCCGCTCCCAGCGAAGCTTCCCCGTGTCGAGATCCCAGGCCCAGACCCGGGGCCGGTGATCGCGCGGGTAGTAGGGGTTGTCGTTCGAGTAGATGAAGCTCATCACCTCGCGGTCGTCCGGCGCGGGCACCGGCTCGCCGCCGAACGTGAAGAACTTCTCGCTGCCCTGCGCCGCGTACTCCCCGCTGCCCGATGCGTAGATCGCCACGCGGCCATGCACGACCGGGGGGAACTGACGGCTCCAGCTCGGGCTGCCCGTGAAGGGCGCCTCCCACCGCAGCGCGCCCGTCGCGGCATCGAGGCAGCGCACGAGCGACCGCTTCAACCCCGCCTGCGGGACGAGCAGCAGCCCGTCGACGTAGGCGGGCGACGTGAACGAGAGGAAGACGTCCGGGAAGTGGCGGCGCCACAGGAGGCGCCCGGTGTCCTGCTCCACGGCGATGATCTGTCCCTCCGCGGTGTGCGTGTAGAGCCTGCCGCCACCGCACACCGGCAGATGCTTGACGGTGCCCTCGAGCCGCCGTGCCCAGCGCATCCGGAGCGGCGGCTCGAGGCCCTGGTCGTTCGCGTTCTGGCCGGCGAAGTTGCCGTAGTTCGTGTACCAGTCGTGTTCGGCGCCGGCCCGCGGCCCGGTGAGCGGACTGCGGATCGTCGTGAGATCCGGCGGCGGGGTCGTCGATTCGTCCGTCACCGCGGCCGCCGAGGCTGCGGATGTTCCGCGTGGGACCGCGCGGGGCTCCGGTGCGAAGAGATAGAGCCGGCCGTCCTCGCAGGGCACGTACACGCGGCCATCCGCCACGGCGACGGGCGCGGTGATCGGGCCGCCGGTCCCGAGCGATGTCGCAGGCCCGCCTCCAAGCGGCACGATGTCGAGCGTCCCGTCGAGGCCGGCGTGGAGCACGTGGCGGCTGGTGAGCACCGGTGGCGCGACGGAGGGACGCTCGCTGAGGACCTCCGGCTCGGCCGCGTCCGGTCGATGACGACACAGGCCCCGGCCCTGCTGGGGGCGCGTGCGGAAGACGATGCCGTCACGGATCGCGACCGGGGCGAACGACAGGAGCCCCTCCATGCGGATGTTCGTCTCGGTGCCGGGCACGACCCCTGCCGGCCGCGCCTCGTCCCCCTCGAGCCGCAGGATGTCGGTTCGACCCGCGTTGTCACGGCGGTGCCACTGCACGTAGACGTTGCCCGCCGCATCGACGCTCTGGCCGAAGGTCGCGGGAAACTCGTTGCCGTCATAGCCCGGGATCACGCCCACCGCCCGGAGCCGTGACGCCGCCCCCGTGTCGTCGAGAAACACCGTGCGCCCTCCCGCCGGGATCACGAGCGTCCGTCCGAACAGGCTCGCATCCCGCGACGACACGAAGTGATCCTTCCAGGTCACCCGCTCCCCGCGGGCCGCCAGCCATGCGGCTCCGCTCCACCGGTCACCGTCGAAGCCGACGACCTCCCTGACGAAGTCCCAGGTCCACTGCGGTGTGCCGTCGAACGCCAGCGCATGCACCCGCGCGCCCAGCGTGACGACGTAGACACGATCCTCGCCCACGAGGGGCGTGCCCATCACCGGCTCGGCGAGGTCGAGCTCGCGCACGACGGCGCCCGTGGCACGGTCGAGCACCGTATGCCAGCCGGATGCGGCGGCGACGTGGAGGTAGGGGCCGGCGACGGCAGGCGACGCGACGTTGTTGACGTTCTGCGGGCCGCCCCTGGTGACGTGGCTCCAGAGCGGCGCGAGCGTGGCCGCATCGAACGCCCCGCAGCGGCCCGAACCGTCCACGACGAACACGCGGCCCTCGGCCACCACGGGCGAGGTGAGGATGGCGTCGCCGAGCGACGCGGTCGCCACCAGCCCGAGACGCTCCGGATCGACGTCGCGGTCGGCCGCGTCACCCGAGTGACACGCGTCGAACATGAACTGCGGCCACGCCTCGGCTGCACCTGCGACGCGAACGCAGTCGGCGCACCCCAGGGCCGTGATCGCGAGCACCGGCAGCCAGAGCACCGTCGACAGGAGCGCGACGCGGGGCCGGGACACGCGCTGTCGCGTCGGCGGAGTCGACCTCATGGCAGCGACCTCGGGGGGCGAGCGATCGTCGAACGCTGGTCGTCGCGGCACGGTCGTGGGCTGGCGGCCTCGTTCCGCCGCCGCTCAGGCCGAGGCCGGCTTGCCGATCGAGAATACCCGGTATCCGATGCGCTCGAGCTCCGCCCGCGGGAGGATGTTGCGGCCGTCGAAGACGCAGGCGGGCTTGTGCATGCCCGCATGGATCGCAACGAAGTCCAGGGACCGGAATTCGTCCCATTCCGTCAGGACGGCAAGGGCGTGGGACCCGGCCGCGGCCTCCGCCGCCGAGGTGGCCACGACGAGCCGCGCGTCGGTCGCGCCCGGCCCCAGCACCTCGTGCCGGATGGCCTCGGCCGGCACCTTGGGGTCGTACACGGCGACGGTCGCGTTCTCCTGGAGGAGGCCCCGCACGACGGCGATGGCGGGGGAGTCCCGCGTGTCGTTCGTGTCCTTCTTGAAGGCGAACCCGAGCACCGCGATCCGCTTCTCCGAGACGGTGTTGAAGAGCGTGCTCACGATCATGCGGGTGAAGCGGTCCTTCTGCCAGTCGTTCATCCGCACCACGCGCTCCCAATACTCGGCCACCTCGGGCAGCCCGAAGTGCTCGCAGAGGTAGACGAGATTGAGGATGTCCTTGCGGAAGCACGAGCCCCCGAAACCGACCGACGCACGGAGGAACTTCGGCCCGATCCGCGAGTCCCTGCCGATGGCGTCGGCCACCTCCCCGACGTCGGCCCCGGTCGCCTCGCAGAGCGCGGAGATCGAGTTGATCGACGAGATCCGCTGCGCGAGAAAGGCGTTCGCGACGAGCTTCGACAGTTCCGACGACCAGAGGTTCGTCGTGAGGATGCGCTCGCGGGGGACCCAGCGGGCGTAGATGTCGGCGAGCGTCGCCATCGCCGCCTCGCCGGCCGGCGTCCGCTCCCCGCCGATGAGGATCCGTTCGGGATCGCGCAGGTCGGCGATCGCCGTTCCCTCGGCGAGGAACTCCGGGTTGGAGAGCACCTGAAAATCGCCGTGACGGGAGTTCGACCGGAGGATCGTGAGGAGCGCCTCGGCCGTCTTCACCGGGATCGTGCTCTTCTCCACGACGATCTTCGGCCCCTCCGACACCTCGGCGATCGTGCGTGCCGCGCGCTCGATGTACCGCAGGTCCGCCGCCCGCCCGGCACCCACGCCGCTCGTCTTCGTCGGCGTGCCGAC